>CADDZP010000442.1 GCA_902812475.1 Actinomycetota bacterium
GTGGCCCGACGTGTGGCTCTGCCGTGACGCCCGCGGCCCCCTGCAGGCCGTCGGCACCGACGCTGCCGGGCGTCGCCAGTACCTGTACCACCCGCACTGGCGGGTCCGGCGCGACCGAGCGAAGTTCGACCACATGCTGGTGTTCGCCGCTGCCCTGCCCGGCATCCGCCGGGCCTGTGCCAAACGGCTGGCCCGCACCGAGATGGACCGGGAGCGCGTGCTGGCGTGCGCCGTCCGCCTGTTGGATCTCGGGTTCTTCCGCGTCGGCAGCGAGGGCTACGCCGAACAGCACGAGCACTACGGGCTGGCCACCATTCGCAAGCAGGACGTGCACATCGACGGCGACGTGGTCACGTTCGACTACGTGGCCAAGGGTGGGAAGCGGCGCGTGCAGTCGGTCGTGGACCCCACCGTTCACGAGATCGTCTGCCAGCTGAAGCGGCGCCGCAGTGGCGGCCCCGAGCTGCTGGCGTACAAAGTTGACGGCCGGTGGCGTGACGTGAAGTCGACCGACATCAACGACTTCATCAAGGAGCTGACGGGCGCCGACTTCACGGCCAAGGACTTCCGGACGTGGAGCGCGACCGTCCTGGCCGCGGTGGCGCTGGCCGTATCGGCGCCGGTGGCGTCATCGAAGACGGCACGCAAGCGAGCCGTCGTGCGGGCGATGAAGGAAGTGGCCCACTATCTGGGGAACACGCCGGCCGTCGTGCGGTCGTCCTACGTCGACCCCCGGATCGTCGACCGCTTCGAAGCGGGCGTCACCATCGCGGCGGCGTTGAGCAAGCTGGGAGAGGGCGCGTCGTACGGTCAGCTCGCCATCCAGGGCGCCATCGAGAAGGCCGTCCTCGATCTACTGAGCGACGACGAGCCCGGTAGCGTCCGCGCCGCGTGAGCACTCCCTCGGATCCCGGTTACGCCTCCGACGCCCGCTCGCTGTCGGAGATCCTGGCCATGTACGAGGCCGACGGCTTCACGTCCCAGTTGGGCGTTCGCCCGGGCGGGGTCATCATCTGCTTCAGCTGCCGCTTCGAGGCGTCGGCCGAGCAGTTCCACCTGGTGTCGCTCAGCCGCACCGAAGGCGCGTCCGATCCCGACGACATGTTGGCCGTGGCCGCCCTGCGGTGCCCCAACTGCGCGTGCCAGGGAACGCTCGTCCTCAACTACGGCCCCGAGACGACGCTCGACGACGCCGACGTCCTCCGACGCCTCGAGGCCGTCGACAAGTCACGGGAGAACCCGACCGAGTAGCTGACTGCCCTGCCCGCAGTGCTCAGTCGCCGATGGCGGCGGTGACCTTGTCGGCGGTGGGGGCGTCGTCGGCGAGGACGAGGTCGACGCGGGTGCCGTTGACGACGATGCGGCCGGCACCCTGAGGGCCGGAGAAGCGGCCGTCGGCGGCCGGGCGGGTGTGGCCGCCGGACCAGTCACCTGACCAGTCGGCGTACGCAGCCGCGAGCTTGTCGGCGCTGGGCGCGTCGGGGGCCTCCCAGCGGTCGGCGAAGCCGCGGGTGGAGCCGCATCGGACGGTGCCGAAGACGTCGCCGTTCCAGCCGTCGGAGGCGTCGTCGGACGTCGAGCCGTCGAGGTGCTCGCGGAGGAGCTCATCAATGGTGAACTCGCCGAGGGTGTTCGTGCGCACCGGCGTGCAGCCGGTGGCAGCGGCCAGGTCGGGAAACGCCGGCGGCGCCCACTCCTTGCCGGCCAGGTACAGGTTGGGCTGATCGACGACGAGGGTGGAGTCGGGCGGGCGGCGGTACGCGTCGTTGACGGCGTTCCAGCCGCCGGCCCGGTAGCGAGAGACCACGAAGGCGCGGCCGGTGGTGTAGGGCCAGAAGAGCGAGTCGAGCAGGTACGGCGGCGTCTTGGCGATGATTGACGCAGAGGCGTCGGCGCTGGACTCGCTGGCCGCCTGCGAGCGCTGCTTGCTCGACAGGTACTTGTTGGCCCACTGGGCTTCGAGCGTCTTGGCGTCGCCCTCGAGCAGACCGGAGTAGGCGGTGTTCTGCTCTTGCTTGTCGGCTCGGTCGAGGGCGTCGGTGGCGGGACCGAACTGGAAATGCTGGTCGGTGAGGGCGTGATCCATCTCGTGGGCCACGGTGATGCGCTCCTCGGGCGAGAGGGTGTTGCCGTTGGCCCGCACGAGGAGCTTCTTCGTCTTCGGGTCATAGAACCCGAGCACGGCCCCGCCGTAGAGGTCTTGCACGGTCTTGATGTAGTCGGTGCTCTGCGGGATGAGCTTCAGCACCTTGAGGGTGTCGCCGTCGCCCTGCATGCGGTCGAGGTGCATGTCGCGTTGGTTGACGGCGTTGAGTTGGCGGACGAACTCGGCGTCGGGCGCCACCGCAATGTCGAGGGGAGCGAGCCACGGCAGGCCCCGCAGCTCGGAGACCTCGGCCTTGATCTGGTCGAACGTCTGCTGCAGCGCGGGCGGGACCGGTGCGGCCGTCGTCGCCGGCGGTGCGGCGGTCGTCGACGTTGTCGCCGCGGTGGTGGTCGTGGTGGATGTCGAGGTCGTCGGGGCGGCCCGCGAGGCGACCTTCCCGCCGCCGCCGCCGGCGCGTACGGCCACCACCGCCAGTCCGGCGGCCAGGAGTGCGACGGCGAGACCGCTCGCCACCCGGGGAGCCGGCACGCGCATCGCCGGTCACGGTACCGGTAGCCCGTGAGCCACCGAGCGCGGGCAGGCCGTTCCCGACGGTTGCCCGACCGTTGCCCGTCCGTTCCCCCGACCGTTCCCGTTCTTGGCGCAGAAATGTGCGGAGACCGCACATTTCTGCGCCAAGAACGCTGGCGTTGGGACGCTGGCGTTGGAACGCTGGCGTTGCGACGCTGGCGTTGCGACGCTGGCGTTGGGACGCTGGCGTTGGAACGCTGGCGTTGGGGCGCTAGAGCGTTGGGGCGCCACGACGCACGGCGCTACGCGCGCGGGAACGTGAAGATGACCATCGTCCCATAAGCGAACAGGACGCCGGTGAGCGTGTAGAGAGTGGCCTTGGTGGCGGCTCGACGGCCGGGGCG
>CADDZP010000443.1 GCA_902812475.1 Actinomycetota bacterium
TACCCCCCCCGACCAGATACCCGATGCCGAAGCCGAGAACCCCGATCAGAGTTCCGACCATGAGAGCAGTGCCCCCGCGATGCGAGCGTTCAGTAGGGCTGGCCGGAGGCGCCTCAGCCTTGCGTGCTGGCTCCTTCCTCAGAAGCTCGAGTTGGTCGGCTTTCCACCCGAACCATCCGCGCTCACCGGCGATCGGATCAACGACCAACGCCACCATCGTCGGATCGGAAAAGAAGTTTTGGTGGATGAACCGATCGTGCTCCGAAAGGAAGATTCCGAAGCTCGGATGGGTGTGGTACCAGCCGATGATTCTCGAGTTTGGAAATTGGGTGTCGATCGTCGGCAAGAGCTCGTCCCACACGTCATGTGTGAACGTCACCTGTGCGGATTGACCCACAGCCGCCAAGGCTGGGAGTGCCGCTTCAACGAAGAGGTCGTCACGATCACTTGTTCCAACGAGGATGCCACCGACCTCCCGCCCGAGATCCGACTGAGCGTGGTCGTCAATGCGCTGAAGGATCTCGGTGTCACAGTGAATTGCCACTCAGACAGTTCCCCTCGAAGCGACATAGTGGTGGCGTGACGCGTCCGAGCGCACCGTCACGACGCCTTGGTTCGGGAGCACGTCCTCGGAGAGCACGAGGCTCGCGGCCTCTGCGAGGGTAAAAGCTCGCCCGAGCTCAAAGCGCAGCGGGAGGCGGCACTCTGGGCAGAGCGCGTCACCAGCTCCAAGCAGGGCGACGCGCCGAGGCTTGGCGTCGACATAGCCGCACTCGTTGCAGACCGCTGAGCGGACGATGTCGTCTTCAAGTTCGGCAACGGCGTGCCGCCTTTCGGTGCCGCCTTCGGCACGCAGCACCAGGTCGGCGAGTGTCTCGTTGTCGTCGTAGACACACACACCGAGCGAGTCGTAGGTGTCGTGTGCGAGGCAAGACTCATCCTCGGTGTAGCTGACGATGTATGTCTCGAGCGTCTCGCCCGTGATGACGAGCGCCCTGTTGTTAAGCGCGACTAGGTCCTCGCGACCACAGAGGATCTTGATCGCCTCCTGGACCTCGACTCCGGCCACGACCGACGCCGTCGTGGCCGTCGTAGGCACCTTGCCTGCCTCCATCTCTTCGGGCGTCAGCAGTGAGCACGAGCGCCTGTTCGCGAGGATGCGGCGGTCAGCTTCGCCGAGAGTGCACTCGTAGCACGCGCCGAAAGGCGGGAACACCCGTACGAGACCACGGAGTCCCTCGATGGCACCATCGATCCACGTCTTGGCGAGCTTTCGACACGCTTGGTTCACCCACAGCCGCGCCTCCCTGCTGTCGAGACCACATATCACGAGGTCGTACGGAACCAGCGACCCGAGACCGAGGTGCATAACGTTTCCAACGGAGGCCACGACATCGACGTCGCCATTCAATGCTTTCGTCGCTCGAGCCGCGACCTCTGCTTTCGGAAGTCCGTTGTCAGCGTCCCGAAACAAGACGCAGCGCGCCAGGTTCGAGCGCTCGACCGTGTCGCAGTCGATGACATGGATCTGGCCAACTCCCAACAATGCGAGGTTCTTCAGAACTTCGTTTACAAGAGCGCCAGCACCCACGACGAGCACCGAGGCGCGTCGCAGCCGGTCCTGGTTCCACCAGGTGATGCGTTCTTGGCGGTCGTATCGACCTGGCAGTGCGTCTATCGAGAGGTCGAGCATTCCGATCCTGCGGTGATCTCAGCCACGAGTCTGAGAGTGTCTCCTTCAGCGACGCCCGCCTCAGCGAGAGTCTCGTCGTCCCGCAACTGGCGCCCGCTAGCCCGATGATGGAACTTGTAGGACAGTGGCTGCCCGTCCGGGCCGGTCAATGGCAGTTCAAGGAGCTCGATGAGCTTCGCAATCAGGCGAATGGCGGGAGCGTCGTCCGGCACGGCCGCCTCCTGTTCCTTGCTTGCAGTCGCGTCGGTGATGACGACGTCTAGCTTCGCCACGATGGTTGTTCCCTTCTTGAAGGACGGACGGCTCCTAGCCGTACGGTGATCTGACGCGGTCGCCGATGGATGAGGACGAGTATCAACACGCCGACGGCTGCGAACGCCAGCCATGCCCATGCGCCAAATGCCCGGACTGTCGTCCCATTAGGCGGTCGACGAACGGTTGGTGTGGAAGGCGGATTCCCGGCAACGAAACTTGCGAGTTCGCCAGCATCAGCCGCAAGGCCAATTCCCTCTGCACCACTCAGCTTCGCGAGCATCATCCCGATTACTGCGCCATCCCGATCTAGCAGCGGGCCCCCGCTATCACCAGGATTGATCGCAGCGTCCGTCTGCAGGTAGGTGACGCCGTGCACCGTCCGGTGGCCGGACACGATGCCGCTGGTCACTGCCAGCTGTCCCAGGGCATTGCCGACGGCAGTCACTGGATCGCCGACGCCGGGAGGAGTTGTCGCCAGACGGAGCGGAGTGAGCCCCGCGTTTGGAACTTCTACTATCGCTACATCCAGCTGCGTTGAGCGACGGGTAACCGTGCCCGAATAGGTTCCGGTCTGAAGGCGGATCTGAACCCTGTCGCTAGCGCCCACGACATGGGCGGCGGTGAGGAGTTGTGTCCCCGACACTGCGAACGCAGTGCCGACGTCTTGCGTCGTGACGACCATCGCCACGCTCCGAAGCGTCGATTGCACGTCTGCACCCGCAGCAGGCGATGCAGCAAGCAGCACGCTCGCCGCGACGACGGCGAGGAGGATCCGACGCATTTGGACACGCGTGCTCTATAGACGGACCGTCGGGGCGGCTGGCACCTTCTGGCGGTACCGCAGAACGGTCTGGCTGATCTGGACAAGGTCGCCGTCGCGGAGCACGCCGGTTGCATGGGGAATGCCGTTCACCAGGGTGGGCGAGGCGCCAGGCAGTGCGTTCGCGACGAGACCTGTGCGTTCACGCTCGAGTACGAGTTGGTGCGCCGCCACTCCGGGATCCTTAATCAGCGTGATGTGACAGTCAGGCGCCGACCCGATGAGCGTCTTGTCGTGGTAGAGGAT
>CADDZP010000444.1 GCA_902812475.1 Actinomycetota bacterium
CGCTGTCGGCAATCCGTTGGGGTTCGCCGGTTCGGTGAGCGCAGGTGTCGTCAGCGGGTTGGGCCGTTCGATGCCCACGCAGTCGACGCACGGGAGCAGGCTGGTGGAGAACGTCATCCAGACCGATGCGGCGCTCAACCCCGGCAACTCGGGCGGGGCGCTGGCCAACGCCGACACCGAGGTCGTCGGCGTCAACACGGCCGTCGTCGGCCCGTGGGTCGGTCAGGGCCTCGGCCTGGCCGTCCCGATCAACGGGGCGACGCGTGAGATCCTCGGCGCCCTGATGACCCACGGCCGCGTGCGCCGGGCCTACATCGGCGTGGCGGGCGGACCCAGGCCGCTGCCTCCGCGCCTGGCCGACCGCCTCGGTCGTCGCCGCGGCGTCGAGATCGTCTCGGTCGTCGCTGGGAGCCCGGCCGCTGTCGCCGGCCTCCGCCCCGAAGACCTGATCATCGAGATGGAAAGCGTGCCGATCGAGAGCGTCGGCGATCTCCAGCGCCTGATGACGCACGAACGCATCGGCACGTCGGTGCCAGTCGTCGTCGTCCGCAACGGACAAGAACTGACCGTCGACGTCCGCCTCACCGAGCTCCGCACGGAACCCGGCCCGCCGCGAGCGAGACGCTGAACCCGTGCGACCCAAGAGGCTCGCGACGTGGTCGGGGAGGGGAGATTTGAACTCCCGGCCTCAGCGTCCCGAACGCTGCGCGCTAACCAAGCTGCGCCACTCCCCGGTGGCGGTCGATGCTACTGCTCGGGTGTCGGAGCGGCTGCGGGGACGACGGTGACGGGGCGGTAGCTGTCGTCCTCGTATGTCCCGCCGTTGAGGACGGCGGTGATGGCGCGGCGGACGCGCATGGCGTCGAGGGGCTTCACCAGCCAGCCGTCGGCTTGTGCCCGTCGGGCCAGGAAGACGTCGGCGCGGCGGTCGAGGAGCATCAAGACGGGCACGTGGGGGAGACGCCCGGCCCCCTCTTCCAGACGCAGCTCCAGACAGGTGGCCATGCCGCCCATGCGACCGATCTGCAGGTCGATGACGGCGATGTCGGGCGCCCGCTCGGCGACGGCCGGCAGCACGTCCGCACCCCGGGTTACGTCGCGCACCGTGTCCTCTGAACTGGACAGGGCCGCCTCGACTTCCTCGACCACCCAGCGTGCGTCGCTGGCGATCAGGACGTCGGCCACGGGCGGAGGGTAGCTTGCGCCCCTTCCCGGGTACCATCCCGCAAAGCGGCTCCTCGAGCCGTGGGCGCCTCAGGAGGTGTCAGTGCTCCAAATCGACCTAGAGGAAGCCGACGGCTACACCGTCTGCCGTCCGGTTGGGGAGCTGGACGCATACACCGTGGGGCAGTTCCGGGAGGCGCTGGGCGAGCTGGCGGCTCGACCCAAGCTGCTCATCGACATGTCAGCGGTGCCCTTCGTCGACTCTGCCGGCCTGGGTGCTCTGATCGGCGGGATCCGCCGCGCCCGGGAGAGCGGCGGCGACGTGGCCGTCTGCTGCAACCGGCCCACGCTCGTCCGTCTGCTGCACACCACGGGGTTCGACCGCATCGTGACCGTGACCGAGACGCTCGACGAGGCGGCCGCCTTCCTCAAGGACGACAACGAGGTCGCCCCCGCCTAACTCGCCCCGAGCCTGCTTTTGCTGACTTGGTCGCGCTATCCGCCAACAAGTCAGCAATAGCTCGGTGGTCAGTGGCCAGGCGTCTGCGGGGGCGCGGGCTCACCGTCGCCGTCGAACAGGTAGGTGCCGATCTCGGCGAGGCCGTCGAGGTCGTGGACATCGCTGGGCAGGAACGGCACCCGCACGAGGGGGGCGGGGCGGACCCGCTCGGAGAGCTCGGCCACGTGGGCCTCCTCGACTTCGGCCAGCTGGGTGAACTCGGCCAGGTTCTCGTAGAGGCCGGCCAGCGCCGAGTCGCCCTGGGCGCCGGCCCGCTTCCGCAGGACCTCGGCGCCGACCGACGCGAACCGCGGGTGCATGCGGTTGACGACGAGCGCCTCGACGGGGATGCCCGCCTCCTCCAGCTTGGCGGCGAAGAACCGTCCTTCTTCCAGGGCATCGGCGCGCGGCGTGGTCACGAGCAGGAAGGCGGTGGCCGGGTCGGCGAGCAGATTGAGGACCCGGTCGGCCCGCTGACGGAAGCCCTCCTCCATGCCCTCGAAGGCCTGGAAGAAGGCGACGGCATCCTGTACGACCTCGGAGCCCACCACCCGGGAGATCGTGCGTAACAGCGTGCGGGTGGCGACGTTGACGGCCTTGAGGTAGGCCCGCGTCGGCATCATCAGCAGGCGGAAGACCCGGTTGTCGAGGAAGCGGGTCAGGCGACGGGGGGCGTCGATGAAGTCGAGGGCGTTGCGCGTCGGCGGCGTGTCGACGACGACGAGCTCGAAGCCGCCTTCCTCGTGCAGCTCGTAGAGCTTCTCCATCGCCATGTACTCCTGCGTGCCCGACAGGGCGCTGGAGACGTTCCGGTAGAAGCGGTTGCGGAGGATGCCTTCGGCCTGCGACCTCGACGGCGCGTACTTCATGACCAGCGAGTCGAACGTGCTCTTGGTGTCGAGCATCAGGGCCCACAGCTCGCCCGGCCAGTCGCCCTCGATCTCGGTGGGCGTGTCGGCGAGCGATTCCAGACCGAGCGCATCGGCCAGGCGCTTGGCCGGGTCGATGGTGACGACGACCGCTCGCCGGCCCTGGCGGGCGCCCTCCATGGCGAGGACCGCCGCCGTCGTGGTCTTGCCGACGCCGCCCGAGCCCGTGCAGACGATCACCCGCCGCGTGCGCGTCAGCGGGGCGAGGGTCATCCGGCCATCTCCAGGGCGCCGACCGCCTTGGTGAACGCCGCCGCCAGCTCTGCCGTTTCGGCGGGTCCGAGGGTCGGGCTTAACAGGTACGGCAGGTGCAGCTGGGGCAGGTCGAGGGCCTCGCTGAGGCGCGCCAGCTGCTCGCGCTGCAGCTGCTGACGGGCGCGGCGGAAAGCGGCGGCCCCGAGGAGCGCCTGGGCGTCGTCG
>CADDZP010000445.1 GCA_902812475.1 Actinomycetota bacterium
CGGTGGTTGCAGCGCACGCCGAGCAGGCAGGCGGATACAACGATCGCGGGTCTGGGGCCACTACCGTCTTCCACTGAGACGAACCTACCGGGGGTGAGCGAATGGCGGGTCGCCGCGACACCGACCTCGTGGAGGATTTGGTGCGGCAGTACCTCAAGGAGATCGGCGAGTACGAGCTGCTCACCGCCGCCGACGAAGTCGAGCTGGCCAAGGCCATCGAGGCCGGCCTGCAGGCGACCACCGAGCTCGAGCGCAGAGCGGAGCTGACGCCCGCCCAGCGCCGCCGCCTCGAAGGCCAGGCCGCGGCCGGACGTCAGGCCAAACAACGATTCATCCAGTCGAACCTCCGCCTGGTCGTGTCGATCGCCAAGCGGTATCAGTCGTCGGGACTGCCGCTGCTCGACCTCGTGCAAGAAGGCAACCTCGGCCTCATCCGCGCCGTGGAGAAGTTCGAGTACCGCAAGGGCTTCAAGTTCTCGACCTACGCCACGTGGTGGATCCGTCAGGCCATCAGCCGCGCCATCGCCGACAAGAGCCGCACCATCCGGGTGCCGGTGCACATGGTCGAGACCGTCGCCCAGGTGACGCGTGCGTCGACGCGCCTGATTCGCACGCTCGGGCGCGAGCCGACGGTCGACGAGATCGCCATCGAGACGGGCCTGTCACCCGACAAGATCGGTGAGGCGCAGCGCGTGGCGCCCGACCCGGTGTCGCTGTTCGAGCACGTGGGCGACGACAACGCCGAGCTCGTCGACTTCCTCGAGGACCGCAACGCCGAGACCCCATTCGAAGCGGCCGCGACGATGATGCAGCAGCACGAGCTGTGGCAGGTGTTGTCCAGCCTGTCCCAGCGCGAGCAGCGCGTGCTCGAGCTGCGCTTCGGCCTCGTCGGCGAGCGGCCGCGCACCCTCGAAGAGGTCGGCCAGGAGTTCCAGGTGACCCGAGAGCGGATCCGCCAGATCGAGGCCAAGGCCCTGTCCAAGCTGCGCCACCCATCGACGCCCGCGGGCCTGCGGGCGCTGGCGGCGCTCTGAGCGAGCGTTAGGGCGGTCTGTAAGGGAGACCGAGCCGGCGGAGGGCTTCGGCCGTCTCCTTCTGCATCGGCGGCAGGTCGCCGCCGTGGAACCAGCGGGCATCGGAGATCTCGACCGACGCCGGGTGGATGACGTCGGGCACGGGCGGGACCAGGCGACAGCGGAAGACGACGTCGACGCGACGGGCCGCGGCGTCGATGACGACCAGCGGCTCGCCTTCGGGCTCGACGACGATGCCGATCTCCTCTTCGGCCTCCCGCTTGGCGGCGGCCGCCGGTTTCTCCCCCCGGCGCAAGAGGCCGCCTGGCATCCCCCAACCCTCGCGGTAGGAGTTGCGCACGAGGAGCAGGGCGCCGTCCTCGCGCTGGATGGCGCACATCGACCCCACGCTGAACGTCGGCGTGCCCCAGCGGATCAGCGTCCGGCGCACACGCCGGGGGAGGAGCCGAAAGCCCTGCAGAAAGAGCCTGTACAGCCGCGACCCGCCGGGCCCCATCAGCTCTCGGCCGTTCGCAGGGCGACCAGCTCGTCGAGGAGCGCAGGCGTGGCAGCGGCCACTGGCGCCCGGCGGCACTCGTGCTCGAGGCACACGAGCTCGCGGCCGAAGGCGTCGACGATGCACGCCCCTGCCTCCTGACAGATCAGCATGCCGGCCAGGTAGTCCCACGGGCCGTGGGCGCCCCAGCTGAAATCGATGTAGGCGTCCAGGCGGCCGGCGGCCACGGCGCACAGGTCGAGGGCGGCCGCGCCCAGCGCCCGCATCTGCTTCCAGCCGCCGTGACGAGGAGGCCAGCCCGCCAGTCCGACCACCGCCGCGCTGAGGCTGTCGGTGGCGCTGGCGTGGACGGCGCTGTGATCGGTGCGCGCCCCACCGCCCCGGACGGCCTCGAACTCCTCGCCAGTGGCCTGATTGACGACGTAGGCGGCGAGCGCGCCGTCGCCGTCGACGGCGCACAGGCTCGACGCGTACCAGGGCAGGCGGCGTGACGCGTTGGTCGACCCGTCGATGGGGTCGAGGGCGACGACGATCTCGCGGTCGGCGTGGTGCAGACCGGTCTCCTCGCTGAGCACGCCGAGACCGGCCCTGTCGAGGACCTCGAGCGCCACTTCGTCAGCCGCCAGGTCGCTGCGGTACTGCCCCGGGCGTGTGCCGGCCAGACCCCAGTCCTCGAGGGCGTCGAGGGCGACGCGCACGGCAGTGGCCGCCTCGCGCAGCACGTCCACGAGAGCCTGGCCGTCCATTCAGCGACCGTAGCCGCTCACCCTCGCGTAGCCTCACGACAGTGGCAGCGATCGACGTGGCCGGCTATGTGGCCGAGCTCAAGGACCATGCCGTCGACCACGGGTTCCACGTCCACGACGAGCGACACTTCGTCGAGACGTACTCGTTGCGCCAGGTATGGGAGGTCGACCTGCACCCCGAGGAGGGCTGTGGCGGTCCCCTCGACCTGCATCTCGCTCTCGAGGTCGAGCCTCGCGTGCTGCTCGCCTTCGAGGACGTCGTCGCCGACCTCGGAGAGGACGAGGACCCGCCCGACGAGTTCCACCTCCCGCTGGTGTTCACGTGGGCGCTGCCGCCGCTCACCAACACGCCGAACCTGTTGGGCCTCGCCGTCGACCTCCCCGCCATCGGCGGCCCCGACCTGCCCCTCGAAGTGTCGGCCATCGACTCGATGGCGAGCGTCACCGACGCCAAAGAGACCAGCCTCACCATCGTCGCCCGTCAGCAGGTGTCGCTGGCCCGCGTCTTCAGCGGCGAGCAGTTGCTCTGCGACGTGCTCGACCGGTGCCTGGCCGTGAGCCGCTTCCTGCTCGACCAGGCGCCGGCGTGGCTGTAGCGACGCGGGTCGTCGCCTGCGCCGCTCCCGTTGACCTGCGCCTCACGTTGGGGCCGCTGCACGGCGCCGGCGGGCTGACGAAGCGCGTCGCTGCCGACGGCGTCTGGCGAGCGACGCTG
>CADDZP010000446.1 GCA_902812475.1 Actinomycetota bacterium
CTCCCCCAGCAAGGTGCCCGCGCTGGCTCATACAGATGGGCCGGTCGCCGAAGCGGCCCGCTCCTTGCGCGTGAGCATCGGCTTCTGTGCCCTCGATACTCCGGTCAGGCGCCTCGTCGTCACCAGCGCCCAGCCTCAGGACGGCAAGTCGTTCGTCGCCGCCAACCTGGCCGTCGTGTACGCCGCCGCCGGCTACCGCACGATCCTCGTGCAGGCCGACCTCCGTCGTCCTGCGCCGCCCGAGCCATTGCTCGGCACCCCCGACCACGAGAAGTCGCTCGGGCTCACGGGGGTGCTGGCCGCCATCGCCCAACTCGACGGCAGGACCGGCAGTGGGCCCGCCAACGAGCCGATTCCGATCGGTCCGGGCACGCAGACCACCACACTCTCCGGCGCCAGCGCCTCGATGCGCCAGGCTCTCTCACGGCCAACCATGCGTGACGACGTGCGCAGGACCATCGAGCGCGAGCTGCTGCCGACGATCCAGCCCAACCTCCGGCTCCTGCCCGCCGGGCTCAAGCCACCGAACCCGGCTGAGGTTCTGGGCTCGCCGCTCACCGATGAGCTCCTCCGACAGCTGACCGCGATGGCCGACATGATCGTCATCGACACGCCACCCGTCCTCGCCGTAGCCGACCCGGTGATCCTGTCGAAGAAGGCCGACGGTGTCGTCGTTGTCGCAAGCATCAGCGGCACTGAGCGCCACAACCTGGATCGCACCGTGGCGACTCTGCAGACAGCACACGCCCGGCTGCTGGGCGTCGTCGTGAACCGGACGGAGCGGAAGGCCTCCTACTACAACGATTACTACGGCTACCGCGACCGACCTGAATCGGACCGTAGGTGGTCGCGTGTCCGGGGTCTGTTCCGCCGCCGGCATAGCGACGACATCGACGAAGAAGAGTCCGCCGCCTAGCTGCGTGGCGCCGTTCTCGGAACGAACGGAGATCGCTGCTCACAGAGATCGCTCGCCAGAGAGCCAGGCGGTAGTCGTACTTCGTTCGAACATGCGCAACCTGAGCTCCCTACGGCTAGGGGCGCATCGGGCCGGGCAGGTACTCGACGCGCACTGGGTGAAAAGCGGGCAGTCGCGGGCGCTGGTCGCATGAAACCGCTGCTCGTCTTCGGCACGAGGCCGAACTTCATGAAGGTGGCGCCGATCTACCGGGCGATGGCGATGCGCGATGGCTTCGACCCCGTGCTCGTCCACACCGGTCAGCACTTCGACGAGGTGATGTCCGGCGCCTTCATCGACGCCCTCCAGCTACCGACGCCCGACATCGCCCTCGAAGTTCGACCCGGGACGCAGGCCCAGCAGGCGGGCGAGATCCTCCAGCGACTGGAGCGGGTGCTGGAGGACGAACGGCCCGACATCACAGTCGTCGTCGGTGATGTGACGTCGACGGTGGCGGCCGCCCTCGCGTCGTCGATGGCGGGCGTACGGGTAGCCCATGTCGAGGCAGGCCTGCGCAGCCGCGACTGGACGATGCCCGAAGAACGCAACCGCGTCCTGACCGACCGGCTCTCCACTCTCCTCTTCACACACTCGCCCGAAGCGGAGCACAACCTGGCCGCCGAGGGGATCCTGGACGGCGTCCACTTCGTCGGCAACGTGATGATCGACTCCCTCGATTGGATCCTGCCGCACGTGAAAACGACCGGCACGCTCGTCAAGCACGGTGTCGCCCCCGGGCGCTTTGCGCTTGTGACGCTGCATCGCCCGGGCAACGTTGACGAGCACCAGACGTTGGAGCGGCTGGTGCAGGCGCTGGGAGCGGTCTCGAGGGAGCTGCCTGTACTCTTCCCGGTGCACCCTCGCACGCGGGCCGCCCTCGGCGACCTGTGCCTCGGCGCCGACCTCGGCGACCTCCGGCTCATGGCCCCGTTGGGCTACACCGAGTTCATTGCGCTGTTGTCCCAAGCGGCGGTGGTACTCACGGACTCCGGCGGCATCCAGGAGGAGGCGGTCGTCCTCGGCACGCCGTGCTTGACGCTCCGTGACAACACTGAACGTCCGGTGACCCTGGAGCTCGGCAATGAGCTCGTCGGCCGGGACCCTGAGCGCATCGTGGCGGCGGCGCTCAGGGACGTCCGTGGCGGCCGGCGCGAGCAGAGGAGGCCCGATTTGTGGGACGGCCACGCCGCCGAGCGGATCGTCGACACACTCGCCGCGTGGGGCGGCTGACGCGTCAAAGCCCAGCCGCGGGAATAGGAGCGGTTGGCAGTGCGGCTCCCTCTGATCTTCCTACGGGAGCGACTCAACGCCCGAGCTGCGGTCTCGCCACAAGGCTGAGCACCTGACCGAACTGCTGCAGTGGCCGAATTTCCCATTGACCTAGAGGTCACTCAGGTGCCCGGCAGGCACACACCGATTGCGCAGCCCCAACGGCAAATCCCGTTCGCGATCCGCGTGAAGCTATCCGGGAAGCGCCTCGGGGGCCCGCGCCGTGCCTCAAACGGCGTGGGTCTTGTGGTCGAACATCGAGTTGACGAAGTGCATGAGCTGGGCGGTGTCGAACGGCTTGGTGAGGTAGTAGGCCGCACCCGCCTTCCAGCCCTCCCACACGTCGGCGTCCGAGGAACGCGCCGTCAGGAACACCACGGGGATGTCCTTGGTCTCGGGCCGGGCCTTGAGGGAGGCCAGCACTTCGAGTCCGTTTGGGCCGGGCATCGAGATGTCGAGGATCATCAGATCGGGCGCCGTGGTCAACGCGAGCGCCTGCGCCTCCCAGCCGGTCGACACGGCGTCGACGGTGATGCCTTCGGCCTGGAGGTTGGCGACGACGACCTTGAGGATGTCGGGGTCATCGTCGGCCACGAGTACCCGGCGCGGACGCTTACAACCGAGCATGTCTGCTTATCGGCCGTCGGGATTGAGCCCTGTAGGGGTGACTGTCGACTGTGTCGACCTTGCCACCGTGGTTGCTACGGCGGTCGTCGCAGGAGCGACGGTGGCGGTCGTCTTCCTGGCGGCGGTTGGCGTCGGG
>CADDZP010000447.1 GCA_902812475.1 Actinomycetota bacterium
CCGCCGAGACGACCACGCCGTCGGCCGCCTGGCGCTGGTCGGTGAGGTCCTGCTCCTTGGCAGCCACGACGTCGCGCTCGACGCGGGCCTGGTCGCGGTCCTTGTCCAGGGCGTCGCGGAGGTCGGCGACCTGGGCCTCGAGGCCTTCGTAGCGGTGGACGGTGTCGTGCTGCAGGTCGAGAGCGTTCTGCACGTAGGCCGTGGCGGCCGCCAGGTCGCGGACACTGCGGACGTGCAGCAGGATGTCGGCGTAGCGGGCCGCGCCCAGCTCGCCCGTGTAGGCGGCGATGGCCCGGTCGACCAGGCGTTGACGGGCTTCGGCCAGACGGCCCTGGGCATCGGACAGCTGAGCCTCGGCGTTGAGCTGACGGGCCCCGAGGTCGTCGAGGCGCCCCTGGGCGCCGTCCAGCGCAACTTGAACGGGCGCCCGCCGGCGGTCGAGGTCGGCGACCGTGGCGTTGAGGTCGGCCAGCCGCGCCTTGGACTGGTCGAGCTGGTCGAGCAGCGCCGCCTCGTCGGCTGACACCTCGTCGACCTGGTCCTTGAGGGCCTGGATCTTCTGGGCGGTGGGGCTCGCCGGCTGGGGCTTCTTGGGCTTGGCCGTCGCCGCGACCGCCGGCCGCGCCAGCACCGCCAGCGCCAGCGCCGCGAGCGACACGGTGAGCACCCGCCCCACACGAGTCACATTCGCAACAGTAGCAACGCAACGAGGCCGCAGAAACACCGCAAGTGGTATCGGAGGCGGCGCGCTCAGGTCTGAGTGTTCCCGCCGGCCGCTCACGCCGCCGAAGGCGGCCTCCGCCGATGGCCGACGCCCGCGAGCCGCGCGTGGGGGAGCTCGAGGGGGAGGGTTCCCTCCGCCCTCGATTTCTAGACGTCGAGGAAGCGGGAAACGGCGACTGCGGAGCCGAGGGCGCCGACGATGGCGCCGACGAACAGCAGGAACACCCCCGTGCCGATCACCTCGTTGCTGCTCACGGCGAATTCGTGGAACAGCTCGACGTGGCGGACGGCGTGCTGGGCGAAGTTGCGGACCACGAACACGACGCCGAAGGCGGCGGCGGCCCCGATGAGGCCTTGGACCAGGCCCTCGAACATGAACGGCACGCGAATGAACCAGTTGGTGGCGCCGACCAGCTTCATCACCGCGACTTCACGACGTCTGGCGTAGATCGCCATACGGATGGTGTTGAGGATGAGCAGCGAGGCGGCACCGAGCAGCACGATGGCCACCGCCCAGATCAGGAGCTGGGCGTAGCGCGTCACCGAGAGCAGGGCTTTGACGGTGTCCTTGGCGTACACGACGTCGCGCACGCCCGGCCGGTCCTTGAACCGGTTGCCGATCACGTCGATCTGCTGGGCCTGGCGGGGCACGACGCGGAACGACGGAGGCATCTGGTCGACGCTCAGCGTCTCGAGCATGTCCGGCGAGTTCGAGAACATCTTGCGGAACTCGTCGTACGCACCCTGCTTGGTGACGAAACGAACCTTCTTCACCTCGGGCATCGCCCGCAGCTCGCGGTCGACGGCGTCGATCTCCTCGGGCGCGGCGTCGGACTTCATGAAGATGGAGCCCTCGACGCCGCCCTTCCACTGGATGGTGGCCTTGTCGACGCCCTGCTTCAGCAGCAGGGCACCGCCCACGAGGGCGAGGGACACGGCGACGACCACGACGGCGGCCGACGTCATGAAGACATTGCGACGCAGGTTGGTAACCGTCTCCCGCGCGAAGTAATCGACCTTCAAACTCATGTGGAAAAGGCTCCGTAGACGCCGCGGGCCTGGTCACGGACGAGGGTGCCGCGGTCGAGCTCGATGACGCGCCGGCGCATGGTGTCGACGATCGACGAGTCGTGCGTGGCCATGACGACGGTGGTGCCCGTGCGGTTGATGCGGTCGAGCAGACGCATGATGCCGACCGACGTCGACGGGTCGAGGTTCCCGGTGGGCTCGTCGGCGAGCAGGATCAGCGGCCGATTGACGAAGGCCCGGGCGATCGACACCCGCTGCTGTTCACCGCCGGAGAGCTCGCTCGGCAGGTTGTCGCGCTTCTTGGTCAAGCCGACCAGGTCGAGGATCTGGGGCACCTGGCTCATGATCACGTGCTTGGGCCGGCCGATGACCTCGAGGGCGAAGGCCACGTTCTCGTAGACCGTTCTGTTGGGCAGGAGCTGGAAGTCCTGGAAGACGGTGCCGATGTTGCGGCGGAGGTACGGCACCTTCCACGTCGAGAGGTTGGCGATGTCCTTGCCCGCCACCCAGATGCGACCGCTGTCAGGGTCCTGCTCCTTGAGCAGGAGGCGGATGAACGTGGACTTGCCCGAGCCGGACGGGCCGACCAGGAAGACGAACTCGCCCTTCTGGATGTCGGCACTCACGTCTCGTAGGGCGACGACATCGCCCTTGTAGATCTTGGTGACGTTCTCGAGCCTGATCATGTGATCGGGGTGTGTCAGTCCGCGCTCGGGGATGTCTCCGGGCGACCGACCTGGGAAGACTACCAAACCCCCGTAGGCCGGCAGGGGGACACCCGCACGACGGCGAATACCTGGGTTCGTGAAGGGTATTCGACGGTCGATTGCGGTTGTCCTGGCGGGAATGGCGATTTTTATCGTTTTTGCCCGACCGGCGCACGCCGCCCAGCAGTCGACGAGCGATGCCGAGTCCACCCTCACGGCTGACATCAACCAGGAGCGCACGAGTCGCGGGCTCGGCGCGCTGTCGGTGTCGACGGACCTCGTCGCCTGGGCCGAGAAGCACTCGGCGGACATGGCCGCGGCCGGTCACCCCTACCACGACCCCAACATCCAGACCGAGATCCAGAACTGGCAAGAGCTCGGCGACAACGTCGGCTCGGGGCCGGACGCCGACCATCTGCACCAGGGGTTCATGAACTCCCAGGTGCACCGCGACGAGATCCTGCATCCCACCTACACGCAGGTGGGCGTGGGCGCCTATTGGGCGGGCAACGTCCTCTACGTC
>CADDZP010000448.1 GCA_902812475.1 Actinomycetota bacterium
GGGAGGCATGGCACATCGTCGGTGCCCGCAAGTGGCTGTGGGTCCTCGGGATGCTCATCGGCACCTACTTCCTCGTCGGGCTTCTGTTCGTGCTCCTCTACGTCGGCGGCGTCCGCAAGCAGCTTCAAGACGCCCAAGCCCAACTAGCCGCGGGCCAGTAGCCGGCGCCCGCCGGGTCAGTCGGTGGGCGTGCCTACCGGCTGTGCGCTGGGCGGGGCCTCGGCGGCGTCGCCGACAGACGGCAGCGAGAACGAGATGGTCGTGCCGCCGGGCTCGCTCTCGGCCCAGATGCGGCCACCGTGGGCATCGATGATGCGCTTGCAGATGTAGAGGCCGAGCCCGGTGCCGCGCGTGTCGGTGGCCCGGCCACGGACGAACTTGTCGAAGACGCGACCCAGCTCGTCGGCGGGGATGCCCGCGCCCCGATCGGTGACCGAGACCTGCACGTCCCGTCCGACGACCTTCACATCGACGTCGATGGGCGATTCCGGAGCCGAGTTCTTCGACGCATTGTCGAGCAGGTTGGTGAGCACCTGCTGGACGCGCTCGGGATCGGCGCGCACCCACGACTGATCGTCCGGCGTCGACACGGCGATCGGTCGCGTCGGCTGCAGGTCCTGTGCGGCCATCGCCGCCGACGCCGCCTCGGCGTTCATGTCGACCGTCTCGAACACGTAGCGGAGGTCGCCCGATTCGATGCTCGCCGTGTCGAGCACGTCACGGGTGAGCGCGTGCAGGCGTCGGGCGTTGGTGGACGCCCGAGCGAGGGCCGCCTTGCGGTCGGCGTCGGACATGCCGTCCCAGTGGTCGAGCGTCGTCTGCAGGAAGCCCAACAGTCCGGTGACAGGCGTACGGAGCTCGTGGGACACGATGCTCATGAACTCCTCGCGCACGGCGTTCAGCTCGTGCAGGCGGCGCTGCTCCTCGCGAGCGGCCCGTAGGCGGCGCAGCAGCACGAAGAAGATCAGCCCGCCGCCCACAACGGCCGCCACCGCCAGCAACAGGAGGGCGGAGCGCAAGGGCCCGGTGAGGCCGCCCTCGAACTCCGAGGTCTTCTGCCGGAAGATCGCCGTCCAACCGATCGTCGGCAGGTCGTCGACGGCGATCACGTGGTCGCCGACGTGGCGGAACCCGGGCTTCTCGACCGCCTTCAGACCGAGCCGCGTCACCGACGTGGCCTGGAGTGACGCGTCGGAGGCGCCAGCGATCGTGCCGCGGTCGTCGGAGAAGATGTACTGGCCGGTCTTGCCGCTCCGAAGCTCGGCGAGGATGGCGCTGAACGCCGAGTCCGGCGACACGTCGGTCTCGGAGATGTAGGCACCGATCGGCTCGCCCTGGGCGTTCCTCAGCGGAAAGGCGAATGCCGTCGTGGGAACCGATGTCGTGACACCTGGGGCGACCGGTAGCACCGCCGGCTTCGGGTTCGACCCGATCACGCGCTCGAGCTCGGGGCGCACCAGCCGGTCACCGACCGCGGCCCGTTCGAGCAGGATGCCGTTCACGATCACACCTGTGCGGTCGACGAGGACAGCACCCGCACGAGCCTTCGGCGGCTGGAGGAGCTGCAGGCGCCTCAGATCGGACGGGTCGTTCGGCGTCAGGTTCCACGCCGGCGGGGCGTTGACGGCGGTGTTGCCCTGGAAGGCCTGCTTCACCGCCGAATCGAGCTCACCGCCCAGCTGGTGCACCTGCGACAGCTGGAGGCGCTCGAGGGAGTGACGACCATTGCTCTGGGCGTCGAGGACCGTCGCCACGATGAGCCCGGCCAACGCCAGCACCACGAGCGTGGCGCCAACGGCCACCCAGCGATCGCGAGCGCGAGTCATCGGCGTCGCTATTCCACCAGGTCCGGAACCGCTCGCGCCGACACGTCGCCGTCCACGACATCGCCGGGCTCAGTGGGGAAGAAGACGACGAACCTGGAGCCACCGCCCGCGGGGCTCTCGACGGCCACGGCGGCGTTGAGCCGGTCGGCGAACTCCTTCACGATGGCAAGACCGATCCCTGCACCACGCGTGCGATGCGTGGCGTCGGTCTCCGACCGGTAGAACCGCGTGAAAATTCTTGTGCGCTCCTCGGGCGGGATACCGGGGCCCTGGTCGGTGACTGACAGACGCGCCCGTCCTCCGTAGGGCTCGACGGTGACGGTGATCGCCGTCCCAGCCGGTGAGTACTTGGCCGCGTTCGACAAGAAGTTGCCGAGGATGCGCTCGACGGCGTCGGGGTCGGTGAAGGCGACGACGTCGGGGGTGATGTGCAACACGACGTCGTGCTGTTCCATGAGGCTTGCGAGCTGGTCGACGGTCTGCTGTGTGAGCTCGCTGAGCGACACCAAGCGGGGTGCGACGGTGAGAGCGTGGCGCTCGAGGCGGGCGAAGTCGAGCAGGTCGTCGACGAGTCGCTTCAACGAGCCGGCATTGCGGGCGATGCGGTCGATGAACTCTCGCCGCTGGTCGTCGGAGAGATTGGGCCAGTGCTCGACGAGCAAGGACCCGAAGCCCTCGATCGCAGCGACGGCGGTGCGCAGCTCGTGGGAGACCGTGCTCAGGAAACTGAGCTTGAGACGATCGAGATCGCGCAGGCGCCGGACGGTCTCCTGTTCCCGCAGGTACAGCTGGGCGTTGCCCAAGGCCGCCGCCAGCAGGTCGGCGACGGCCCGGATGGAGTCGAGCTGGGAGGCCTCCAGGGCACGCCTCGAACGCGCCCGGAGCGTTCCGACCGTGCGCCCCGTCCGTTGGAGGGGGATGACGAAGTCCTGCCCGGGCGCCACGTCCGTCGTCGACGAGCCGACGGTGGGGATGGACCGGCCGTCGGCGAAGGCCGGGCCCATCGAGAAGGTGTCGACCAGCTCGCCCTCCTCGTTGGCGACGGCGACGGCGACGCGGTCGAGGTCGAAGTGGTCGGCCAGCTGCACGACGAAGTCGGGCAGTAGCTCACCGAGGTCGAGGCTCTGCTCCAGCAGAGCCTCGACCTCGGTG
>CADDZP010000449.1 GCA_902812475.1 Actinomycetota bacterium
ATCTGGTGCTGGGGCGGCGACGAGATCACGCCCGATCGCCGCGGTGCCTCAGAGGATGGTCGTCTTCGTCTCCGGCTCCGAGCCGCCCCTCGGTCGGGTGTTCGGTGGCGTTCCTCCACGCGACGACGGGAGCTTGCCCCTGGCCAGACTCTCGACACGCTCCTCGTGGTGTATCCGAGTATGAACCCAGCGAGGCAAAGGGCGAAGCCGGATCACCGTGTGAGGGCGACGAGCCACCGGACGCCGGAGGTTGCCTCTCGACCCCAGCGAGCGCCATGTCGGGTTTACCCGCGTGCGCTCGAGCGGCACACCGCTCTCTGGTTCGGGACGCGACCCGGTCGGGTATGCGCGAAGGCATGGCGACCAAGCACAAGACCGACGTGCTCCCGCCGACCAACCGGGATCTGCTGCAAGAGACAGTTGTCGCCCACCTGGCGACGGCTCGTCCGGACGGGGCGCTGCAGAGCAACCCGGTGTGGTTCGAGTGGGACGGCACCCACATCAAGATCAGCCAGACCAAAGCACGCCAGAAGATGCGCAACGTCCGTCACGACCCCCATGTCGCGCTGTCGCTGGTCGACCCCGAGAACCCGTACCGCTATCTCGAGGTGCGCGGCGTCGTCGACAAGGTCGAGGACGACGCGGATCGCGCGTTCATCGACCATCTCTCGGAGCGCTACCTGCACCAGCGCCCGTACCCGAACCACCAGCCCGGCGACGAGCGGGTAGTCGTCTACATCCGGCCGACGGACTCCTCCGCCATGGCCGCCTGACCCCGAGGAGGCCGACGATGGCCGTCGAGGCACCGTCCCGAACCGATCCGATTCTGCTGGCACAGGAGGCCAAGACTCCGGTCTCGGTGGTGGCCGGACCGTACGGGCATCCGTTCCACCCGATCCTGGTCACGCTTCCGATCGGCGCGTGGACCTGCAGCTTGATCTTCGACGTCGCCAGCAAGGTCCGCGACGGCGGCGCGCCATCGTTGGTCGACGCTGCGTACTGGCTGATCGGCATCGGGGTGGTCGGCGCCGTCGTCGCCGCCGTGTTCGGTCTGCTCGATCTGCTCGCCATCCCCGCCACACCCCCGCGTTGCGGGTCGGGCTCGTCCATCTGGCGTTGAACCTCGGTGGTGGGTGCGTTCGCCGTCAACTTCTTGTGGCGCGGCTCCGGGCACGTCGAGTACGCCGAGGTCGAGGCGGGCCAGTTGGCGTTGTCGGCGGTGGCGATCGGTGTGCTGGCGGTGTCGGGGTGGCTCGGCGGCAAGCTCGCCTACCGGTATGGCGTGCGCGTCGCCGACGAGGTCGCTCAGACCGCGGGCTATTGCTGAACGCGACAGAGGCCGAACGCACCGTTCGGGATACAGAGCAAGGAGCGATGTGATGCCTGGGAAGAAGCATCTGCGAGGAGTCGGCGAGAAGGAACAGCGCCAGTACGAGCACATCAAGGAGGAGGCGAAGAGCGAGGGCCGCTACAGCAAGCGGGCCGAGGAAGTCGCGGCGCGGACCGTGATGAAGCAGCACGCCGAGAAGGGTCATCGCAAGGGCCAGTAGGGCACCTTCGACGACGGATTCGAGATGTCGCCTCCAGACCGCGGCCGGGTCGTGGTGTTCGCGCCGGCGCCGCTGCTGACCATCACGGTCGAGCAGCGCGGCGGTGAGCCTGACGTGCACTTGCACGCTGGCGGCCAGGGATTCTGGATCGCCCGCATGATCGCCGCGCTGGGCGTGCCGGTGACCGTGTGCGGTTGCTTCGGCGGCGAGTCGGGAGCGGTCCTGGTGCCGCTCATTGAGCGCGAAGGCGTCGCCGTGCGGGCCACGACCATGGGAAGCGCCAATGTCGTCGTCGTGCGCGATGCGCGTGACGGCGACGCGGCAATCGTGGAAACGCCGACGCGGCCGTTGTCCCGCCACGATCTCGATGAGCTCTACGGGGCGGTGCTAGTGGAGGGTCTGGCGGCAGGTGTGTGCGTGCTGGCCGGCCGATCACCGCCACCGGTCCTCCCGGCCGACACCTATCGCCGTCTCGCTTCCGATTTGCACGCCAACGGCCGGTCAGTGGTCGCCGACCTTGCCGGTGACGCGCTCGACGAAGTACTCGCCGGCGGGGTGGACGTGTTGAAGGTGAGCGACGAAGAGCTGGGCCAGGACGGCCGCGTCACTGGCCTCGATGACGACGCCGCGCTCTGGGCGATCGGCGAGCTGCGCGCCGCTGGCGCCGGCGCCGTGGTGGTGTCACGAGCGGACCGGCCGGCGCTCGCCGCCTGGGACGGGACGGTCGTCGAGGTCACCGGCCCACGCATCGAGCCGGTCGACCAACGCGGTGCCGGCGACGCCATGACCGCCGGCATCGCCGCTGGTCTTGCCCGCGGGCAGGATCTGCCGTCAGCCCTGCGTCTTGGGGCTGCCGCCGGCGGGCTCAATGTCGCCCGTCATGGACTGGCGACCGGGCATCGCCAGGAGATCGAAGAGATGGTCGCCCACATCGAGCTGCGCCCCTCTGGCGCCGCCCGGCCCGAGCGCGAGCAGCACGAAGTAGCCACCGTCGATGATCTCGTCGAGCGAGCGAGGCCGTCGTGAGCGCTCCGCGGGTCCTGATCACCAACGACGACGGCATCGCCTCGGAAGGCCTCCACCATCTGGCCGTGCTCGCCCGTGACCAGGGTCTCGACGTGGTCGTCGCCGCGCCGTGCGAGAACGTCAGCGGCACCAGCGCTTCCCTCACCGCGGTGCAGGCCGACGGGCACATCGGTGTCGAACGACGCGACCTCCCCGACCTGGAGAAGTTTCCGGCGTTCGCGGTCGACGCCGCGCCCGCCTTCATCACGCTGATCGCCACGAGAGGCGCGTTCGGCCCGCCGCCATCGGTCGTGCTGTCGGGCATCAACGCCGGGCACAACGCCGGGCAGGCCGTGCTCCACTCCGGTACCGTGGGCGCTGCGCTCACCGGCGCGTCGCACGGCTGCCGGG
>CADDZP010000450.1 GCA_902812475.1 Actinomycetota bacterium
GCCGGCACCCATCGCGCCGCCAACCGCGACGGCACCGCCGTGCGGCGGGTGGCGGCCGAGATGCGCGAGCCCTCGGGCGCCTACCTCACCGTCGACACCACCCGGCCCATCGACGAAGCGGCCGACCTGGCGCTGGGCTACATCGAGGAGTCTGCTCAGTAGGCTCGACACATGCTTCCCGACTACGCCAGCTACGACGAGGCAGTCGGGCTCGACTGGTACGAGGTCGACCCCAACCTGCGCTTCATCCTCGACCGTCTCCTGCCCGACCCGTCCGAGCGGGCGTTCGCCGAGGAGGTGGTGGGGGAGTACGGGCCGCTCGTCGGACGATCGATTGCGCCCCGCGCCGAGATCACCGACAAGAACGGCCCCGTGCTCGAGCGCTACGACCACTGGGGCCGGGAGGCCGACCGGGTCGTGCACCACCAGACCTGGCTGGACAACAAGGCCGACCTCGTCCGCCACGACTACACGTCGCTCCACAAGCGCAACGGCAACAAGCCCGTTCCCGGGATCGTCACCGCCGCTGTCAACTACCTCGTCTGCCAGGCGGAGACGGCGCTCATCTGCGCCATGGGGATGACCAACGGCGCCACCGACATCGTCCAGCGCTACGCCCCCGACGCCGTACGGGGCGACATCGTCGCCCGCCTCACGAGCACCGATCCCGACGCCGCCTGGGAAGGCGGCATGTTCCTCACCGAGCGCCAGGGCGGCAGCGACGTGGGCGCCAACACGACCACGGCCGTGCAGGACGGCGACGAGTGGCGTCTCTACGGCGAGAAGTTCTTCTGCTCGAACATCGACGCCGACGTCTTCATCGTTCTGGCCCGTCCCGAAGGGGCGCCGCCGGGCGCCCGAGGCCTCGGCACGTTCATCGTGCCCCGACGTCTGCCCGACGGGTCCCCCAACGGGTTCCACATGCGCAGGCTGAAGCCCAAGCTGGGCACGGTCGGCGTCCCCACCGGCGAGGTCGTGCTCGAGGGCGCCCTGGCCTGGCTCGCCGGCGCCTCCAAGGAGTCCGCCACGGGAGACGCGGCGCGCGACGGCCGCGGCATCAACCGCATGATGGAGATGGTCAACGGCAGCCGCTTCGGCGTCGCCATCATGGGCCTCGGCATCCACCGGCGTTCGTTTCTCGAGGCCGCCATCTACGCGGCCCACCGCCAGCAGTGGGGACAGCGCATCGACCGCTACCCCCTTGTGCGCGAGACGCTCGTCGACCTCCTCGTCGAGCTGGAGGCGGGCATGGCCGTCACCTTCGAGTGCGCCGCCGCCTCGCGCGGCGCTGCCGACGAGGAGGAGGCCCGCCTGCTGCGTCGCATCCTCATCCCCCTGGCCAAGATGCGGGCGACCCGCGTGGCCGTCGGCGCGGCCAGCACCGCCCTGGAGGTCCTGGGCGGCAACGGCTACATGAACGACTGGCCCATGGCCCGCCAGTTCCGCGACGCCCAGTGCCACCCGATCTGGGAGGGCACCGAGAACATCATCTGCCTCGACGTGCGCCGGGCCATGCGGGGGGAGAACGCCCACGAGGCCCTGCTCGCCCGGGTCGAGCGCTCCCTCGACGGCGCCGCACCGTACGAGGCGCTGGCCCGTCCGGCCGAGGCCGTGGCGTCGGCGTTGAAGGATGCGCGCGAGGCGATCGACTACCTGGCTTCGGCCGACGACGACCTGCAGCTCCTGCACGCCCGCCGGCTGGCCAACCTGCTCGCCGACGTGTCCGAGGGAGCCGTCCTGCTCGACGAGGCGGCCTGGGCCCTCGAGCGCGACGGCGACGCCCGCAAGGCGCTGGTCGCCCGCCGCTTCGCCCGCTCCCACCTCGAGCACCCGGCGGTGCGCGGCATCGTCGACGACGACCGCACCGTCCTCGACTACTTCGAACCCCTCGTCCGCTACGGCAAGGTCGACGGCGCCGCCGCCGCCTGACCCGCGGTCTCTTTCTTGGCGCAGAAATGTGCGGTTCCCGCACATTTCTGCGCCAAGAAGCGAGGGAGAAATCAAGTCGGCGCTGTCGATTCCGGCGTCCGGCGTTCGTGTAGTCGGCGAGAGGCCGGCAGCGGGCCGGCCCGAACCGAGGAGAACGAAAATGAGCCTCTATCTGTTGTCGGTGCACATGGTCGAGGGCGAAGCGCCTCCCTCCGACGAGGAGATGCAGCAGGCGTTCAAGGACGTCGACGCCCTCAACGACGAGATCAAGAAGGCGGGCGCCTGGGTGTTCGCGGGCGGGCTGGAGCCGGCCGACACGGCCACGGTCGTGAAGGAGCAGGGCGGCCAGGTCGTCACGACCGACGGCCCCTTCGCCGAAGGCAAGGAGCACCTGGGCGGGTTCTGGGTCATCCAGGCTGCTGACCTGGACGAGGCGCTGGCGTGGGCCAAGCGGGCGACGGTCGCCTGCCGCGGCGCCGTCGAGGTGCGCCCGTTTCAGGGCGACACCGAGGTCTGAGCCATCGGCCCGTCGGAGCGGATCGATGTCGAGGCTGCGTTCCGGCAGGACTCGGGACGAGCAGTCGCCAGCCTGGTCCGCCTCTTCGGCGACATCGACATCGCCGAGGAGGCGGTCCAGGAGGCGTTTCTGGTGGCGCTCGAGCGGTGGCCGTCGTCCGGCGTCCCGCCCAGTCCGGCCGGGTGGATCATCACGACGGCGCGCAACAAGGCCATCGACCGGCTGCGCCGTGAGGCCTCCCGGCACGACCGTCACGCCCAGGCCGCTCTGCTGCACGTCGAGGAGGAGCCCGTGGAGGTGGGTCCCGTGCAGGACGACCGCCTCCGCCTGATCTTCACGTGCTGCCACCCTGCGCTCGCGCCCGAGGCCCAGGTGGCGCTGACGCTCCGACTGATCGCCGGCCTGCAGACGCCCGAGATCGCCCCTGCCTTCCTGGTCGCCGAATCGACGATGGCCCAGCGCCTGGCCCGGGCCAAGAACAAGATCCGGGCCGCCCGCATCCCCTACCGGGTGC
>CADDZP010000451.1 GCA_902812475.1 Actinomycetota bacterium
CGCTGCGCCCGCGCACGCCGTGGCCGACGCTGCGGTCGGCGCCTTCCTGCACAGCCTGTCGGGGGCTCTGAAGGTGGCGAGCGCGGTGGCGCTGCTCGGCGCCATCGTCGCCGCCGTCTTGCTGCCCGCCCGGCCCAGCGTCGAGGAGGACGCCATCGCTGAGGAGGCCATGTGGGTCTCGGGCGCCCGTCGCCTGCGGGCGACGCCCTCGGTGGGCGCCGCCGTGGTGGGGGCGGCCCGCGGAACGGTGTACGTCATCGGGCGAGAGGGCGAGTGGGCCCACGTCCGGGCCGACGAGACCAACGGCTGGCTGCAGCAACCGTTCCTGCTCCCGGCGCCGTCGCTCACGCAGGTGAAAGCGTGAACCCCTCGTAGCCGCGGTCGGCGACCTGCTGGCACCGCTGGGTGTAGGGCTGGAAGCCGCCGACGTAGGGCAGGAACACCCGCTTCTTGCCCGGGATGTTGGCCCCGAGGTACCACGAGTCGGCCAAGGGATAGAGGGTGCGCTCGGCGATCTCCCGGACGTGGTCGACCCAGCGCGCCTCAGCGTCCTCGGTCGCCTCGACGCGGGTGAACCCGTTGGCGCCCATGTAGGCGATGCAGTCGGCGATCCACTCGACGTGGTGTTCGATGGCGGTCGGCATGTTGGCCAGAACGCCGGGGCTCCCCGGCCCCGACACCGTGAACATGTTGGGGAACCCGGCCACCTGCAGTCCGAGGTACGACGTGGCGCCGTCCGCCCACTTCTCGCTGAGGCGCAGCCCGTCGCGGCCCCGGACGTCGATCTTCAGCAGGGCGCCGGTGACGGCGTCGAAGCCCGTGGCGAACACGATGACGTCGAGGTCGTAGTCGGCGCGGGTCGTACGGATCCCCGAGGGGATGACCTCGGTGATCGGTGTCTCCCGGAGGTCGACCAAGGTGACGTTCGGACGGTTGAACGTCTCGAAGTACCCGGTGTCGACGGGCGGCCGCTTGGTCCCGTACGGATAGTCCTTGGGGACCAACTTCTCGGCCACGGCCGGGTCCTCGACGATCTCGCGGATCTTGGCGCGGATGAACTCGGCGGCCGTCTCGTTGGACTCGCGGTTGAACAGCAGGTCGTAGTACGAGCCGTAGATGAACTTGAAGCCCCCCTCCTCCTTCCACAGGCGCTCGTAGGTGGCCAGCCGATCGTCGGGGTTCACGTCCATCGCCGACGTCATCGTGATGGCGTAGGGGAAGCCGGCGTACGACTCGCGGCAGCGGCGTCGGATCTCGGGGTAGTCGGCCTTGACCTCGTCCATCTCCCGCGCCGAGATCGGGTAGTTGCGGGCCGGGATGCTGTAGTTCGGCGTTCGCTGGAAGACGAAGAGGTGGTCGGCCTCGGCGGCGATGACCGGCGTCGCCTGGATGCCTGTCGACCCGGTTCCGATCAGGCCGACGCGCCTGCCGGTGAAGTCGACGCCCTCGTGGGGCCAGGCGGCGGTGTGGTGCCACGCACCGGCGAAGGTCTCGAGGCCGGGGATCGACGGGACGTTGGCCGCCGACAGGGCGCCCACCGCGCTCACGAAGTACCGGGCGGTGACGACGCTGCCGTCGTCGGTATGGACCTCCCAGCAGCCGGTGTCGTCGTGGAAGACGGCCGCCGTCACGCGCGTGCCCAACTGGATGTCGCGTCTGAGATCGAAGCGCTCGGCGACATGGTCGAGATAGCGCAGGATCTCGGGCTGCTCGGGATACTTCGTGCTCCAGGTCCACTCCTGCTGGAGCTCCTCGGAGAACGAGTAGGAGTAGTAGAAGGCCTCGGAGTCGCAGCGGGCACCGGGGTAGCGGTTCCAGTACCACGTGCCTCCCACGCCGTCTCCCGCTTCGTAAACGCGGGCCGACAGACCGAGCACGTCACGCAGCCGGTACAGCATGTAGAGGCCGGAGAAGCCGGCGCCGACGATGACTGCGTCGAAGTCCATCCGGCCGCGGAATCTACGCCGGACCGCGTTCGCCGCTACGTGTGCGTTGGCGTCGCCGCCGGTTGTCGAGTCCCCGGGGACCGCTCCAGGAGTCGCGTCGTCGCGTGCTGCCCCGCCGGCCGGCACGTCCCGCGACGATGCGGGCGGGCGGCAGTGGCGGCCGCACTGCAGGGGGCGCGCGGGACGACGACAGCGTCCCAGTCACCGCCGCCTCCATCGTCGTCGGGCCCGTCCGCTGAGAGGTACCACCACCCGATGCTGCCGCCGGCGACAGTGGCAGCGAAGGTGAGAAGGGACGCGGTCAGATGCGCCATCAGCGCCACCTCCACCGTGGATAACGTCGACCGGCATGGCGAGCCTGGGCGACGCCGATTACCAACAGTTGCTCGAGTTCCGAGACGGACTCCGCCGTTTCCTCCGGTGGAGCGAGGAGCAGGCCGCCGCCGTGGGTTTGACGCCGGCACACCATCAGCTCCTGCTCGCCGTGCGCGGCCACCGCGGGCCGGAAGCCCCGACGGTGAGCGACATCAGCGACCATCTGCTCCTCCGGCGCCACAGCGTCGTTGGACTGATCAACCGGGCCGAGGCCGCCGGCCTGCTCACCCGGGTGCCTGACCCGGTCGACCAACGCCTGGTGCGGCTGCGCGTCACCCCGCTCGGTGCCAAGCGCCTCGAGCAGCTGTCGGCCGCCCACATCGAGGAGCTGCGGCGCCTGGCGCCCAGCCTGCGCCCCATATGGGCGGGCCTCGAGTCGGACGCGGGAACGGGTGCCTGACCTCACCGGCGGGCCAAGAATCCCTCGTAGTTCCGCATCATGAGCTGGCTGTCGATCTGCAGCATGGTCTCGAGCGTCACGCCCACTGCGATCAGGATGGTGACGCCGCCGAAGGGGAACGACGACAGGTGCTTCACGGCGAGCGCGACCTCGGGGAGCACGGTGATGGCGGCCAAGAACAGCGACCCCGGCAGCGTGATTCTGTTCAGGATCCCTGACAGGTAGCGCTC
>CADDZP010000452.1 GCA_902812475.1 Actinomycetota bacterium
GCGGTGGATCCGCCCAAGGGAGGTCTTCGGCCGGTGGCGCCGGCCAGGGCGCCGGTGGCGGGTCGTCGGGGTGCGCATCCGCAGGCGGGAACACCGACGTCGGCGTCACCGGCAACTCCATCACCCTCGGCAACGTCTCGCTGTTGACCGGTCCTGTACCCGGCCTGTTCAAGGGCGCTGTGGTGGGGACCCAGGCCTTCTTCGCCTACCAGAACTCCCTCGGCGGGGTGTGCGGCCGCAAGCTGCAGCTCGACCCTCGCGACGACCAGTTCGACTCCAACCAGAACCGGGCCCAGTACCAGGACCTCATCGGCAAGGCCTTCGGCTTCGTCGGCTCGTTCTCCGTCGTCGACGACGGCGGGGCGCAGGTGCTCAGCCAGCACTCCGATGTGCCCGACGTGAGCCAGGCCCTCAGCCGGAGCCATGTGGCAGTCTCCAACAACTTCTCGATCGCGCCCATCGTCCCCGGTTGGCGGCTGGGATCGCTCAACTACTTCAAGGACAAGTTCGGGCCCGACGTCATCCAGCACATGGCGTACTTCGTCGAGGACACCCAGTCGGCGATCGACGCCGTCGATGGCGAGATCAAGGCTGCCCAGTCGGTCGGATACAACTTTGTGTACCACCGAACCGTCGAGCCCACCGAGGCCAACTTCACCTCCGACGTCGTCAGCATGCAGCGCGCCGGCGTCAAGGGCATCTTCTTCGCGGGCGAGGTCGGCGTGTTCGTGCGCATGGCCAAGGCCATGAAGCAGCAGAACTTCTCGGTGCCGTTCGCCAACTGGGGTGCCAATGCCTACGACCCGGCGTTCGTCACGTCTGACGCCGCCCCGTCGACGAACGGCTCGATCCTCGACCAGCAGCTGGCCATGTACGCCGGCGAGGACAGCAACCTCCCCGAGGTCCAGCTGTTCAACACGTGGCTCAAGCGGACGTCGCCCACCCAGCGGCCCGACCTGTTCGCGGCCTACGGCTGGGAGTCGGCCCGCCTGTTCGTGCAGGCCCTCACCGCCGCCGGCCCCAAACCGACGCGGGCCAACGTGATGGCCGAGCTCAAGAAGATCGACAACTTCGACGGCAACGGCATGCTCGCTCCGGCCGGGCCGGCGTCGAAGCGGCCGCCCACCTGCTTCATCATCATCAACGTCCAGAACGGCAAGTTCGTCCGGGCCGACCCCCCGTCGGGCTTCATCTGCGACAGAGGCGGCTACTACCGCCTCTAGCTGTCCTTCTCGCCGGCGTCGGCGCGGAATCGAATCGGAAGGGTCTCGGGTCCGAATACGCCCATCGGCGGTCGCCACGTCGGCTCGCCGTCAACCAGCCCGATCTCGGGCAACAGCCGCAGGCTGCTCGTCGTCGACGTCTTCGTCTGGGACGCTTCCTTCTTCATTGGTGGTCCTCCGTTTCTCTTGCTTGGTGTGAGAACCCCGAACGTGCCTCACGGCACGAACGAGGCGGAAGGGCCGCCACTGAACTTCTACGACGCCTGGGTCGACCTCCGTGGGCGGTATGGCGTACAACTTGGGCGGCCACCCCGGGGCTGGCCGGAGGCTTGTGCTGGCCGGCGATAAGCCAGCCGGTGCTCGCGCGGATCGAGCGTCCGAGCTGGCGGACGGCGGTCAGCGGCGCACCGGGTAGCGGAGGTGGAGCGCCCGGGTGCCTTGGACGACGGTGGGGTCCTCGAGCATGACGTGGCCGCCGACGAGCTCGCCGAAGTAGCGGACGCCGGTACCGAACAGCACCGGCACCTGGCTGATGCAGAGCTCGTCGACGAGTCCCATATTCAGCGCCTGCTGGATGATGTCGGCGCTGGCGATCGTGACGAACTTGTCGCCGGCGATGTTCTTTGCCGTGGCGATGCCCTCCTCGACGGTGCCAGTGAAGGTCGTTCGCGGGAACCGCCTGGCTGCGTCCTCTGGCGGCGGACGGTGAGTCACAACAACAACGGGAGCGCCGGCGGGGTGGTTGTCGCCCCAGCCGTCGGTCTGGTCGAACAGCCGACGGCCGGCGACGATCGCGCCGCAACCGGAAACCAGCTCCTGCAGCATCGTGGCGCTCGCGGCATCAACCGAGAAGCTCATCGTCTCCTGCGCGCTCGGCACCACGACGTCGCCGCCCCAGTACCAGTCGAAGAGCTCCGCCGGATTGTCGTCGGGCTGGGCGACGAACCCGTCCAGCGACATGCACATGTGGGTCAGGACCTTGGCCATGCCCGTTATGACGTCAGGCGAGCCGCGGGCTCATCGGTCGACCACTCCACTGGTTCAGCGCCTCCCGACCAGGTGCTGCTCGAACGCGAAGGCGGTGGCGGCCGATCGTGAGGTGACGCCGATCTTGTTGAAGATGTTGGTCAGATGCCGGGAGACGGTCTTGGGACTCAGTCGGAGCTGGACCGCGATCTCCTTGTTGGCGCGGCCGGCTGCGACGAGACCCAGCACCTCGAGCTCCCGCTCGGTCAACCCGCCGGGAGCCTCGGATCGCGGAGGCCGCTCGATGTCGCCGGCGTCGAGGCGGGCACCGATCTGCTCGAACAGGAGACGGGCCTTGGCGAAGGACTCCTGCGCAGCAACTTCGTTTCCCATCTCTCGCTCGGCTTGGCCAAGCAGCGTGCTGGCGGTGGCGACCTCGTAGGGCACCTGGAGCTCCTGCCATTGGCGGGCGGCAGCCCGGAGCGTCTGCGCGGCGATGATCGCGTCCCCCTCGGCGAGCTGAAGGCGGCCGCGGGCCAACGCAGCCAGCGCGTGCAGCATGGGCGTGCCGAAGGTCTAGGCGATCGATTCCAATTCCCTCACGTGTGTCTCAGCGGCGGCGAAGTCGTCGGCGGCCACCGCGATCTGCACGGCGGCAGGGAGCAGCCGTGCTCGGCCCAGCCGATTCGGTGGCTCGTCGGAGAGGCAGCCGGCGACGATGCGGCGGGCTTCCTCCTGTCGGCCTTGCGCCAGTCGG
>CADDZP010000453.1 GCA_902812475.1 Actinomycetota bacterium
GGAGGAGCCATCGTCGTCGCCCTCGTTGCCGCGGTCGCGGCTGCCAGACTCGTCCGGTCGGAACACCAGCTGACCCGGGCGCGCACAGCGCTGCTTGGTGCGGAGGCTGCTGTACGGGGCGGAGCGATCGAGGCCGCGCGGGTGAGGCTCGACGCTGCCGTCAAGGACATTTCTGCTGCCAACACGACGCTACGCGACGATCGTGTGTTAACGCTGGCCGGTGCGGTGCCCGTCGTGCACCAGAACCTCACGTCGCTGCGTCGCTCGGTGTCGCTGCTCTTCGAGATGGCCGACGGGGGAAGGACCCTGGTCAATACTGTGAAGCCCCTCGAGGGCCCCGACGGCACCGTCAACCTCCCGCTTGTGAGCGGCGCCGTGCCGCTCAACGTTGTTGCTGCTCTTCGTGATCAGTTGAGCGACTTCGCGTTCTCGCTGCCCGGACCCAGCGAGGTACCCAGTCGGATGCTCCTCGTCGGCCCGGTCGCTCATCTACAGAAGCGCGTGTATGCCGAGGCGGCGCGCCGTCGACATGAGTTCGCGGCCACGGCGGGGGCATTGGATCTCCTGTCCGACATGGCAGGCGCCAACGGGCCGCGCCATTACCTCATCGCTGTGGCAAACGCCGCCGAGATGCGCGCGACCGGAGGGATGATTCTGTCGTTTGGCGTTCTCAGTTCGGCTGACGGCAGGTTCGCGCTTGATCGGTTCGGGCCCATCAACGACATCGCTCTCACCCAGCCAGCTCAGGTGACCTCGCCTCCCGACTACGTGAAGCGCTTTGCCGAGTTCAGTCCCACGCTGTTCTGGCGGAACGCCAACTTGGAAGCCGACTATCCGCAGGTGGGCCCAGTCATGGCCGCGATGTATCAGTCAGCGACGGGAAACAGTGTCGATGGCGTAATTCAGATCGACTCGATGGGGCTGAGCGCATTGTTGCGCGGCATCGGGCCGGTGACTGTTCCCGATCTGGGCGAGGTGAACGCTGACAACGCCGTCGCGCTGACGCTCAACCAGGCGTACACCCTCTTCCCGGATCGGCCGATTCGCCAGGAGTACCTCGGCCAGGTCGCGGAGGCGGCCTTCCGACAGCTCGTCACAGGGAACTTTCCCAGCCTCAAGGGACTGGCACGGTCCCTTACCGACGCCGTCAACCGGCGAAATGTGATCTTCTGGTCCTCGCGGGGAACGGGCGAGCGGCCCGCTGCGGCCCTGAAAGCCGACGGCTCGCTTCCCGACGCACCTGACTTCGCGGACCTAGCGGTTCAGAACCTCACGGGGAACAAGCTCGATTACTACTTGGACACCGGTCTTCGTCTCACCGGCAGCCGGCCGTCGGGAAAGCTCGGGCACGTGAGGGCGCAGATCACGATCACCAATACCGCGCCACGGAACGGGCGCCCTCCGTACGTCTTCGGTCCAGCCGTCGCCGGCGTCCAGCCGGGGGAGTACGACGGCCTGGTCAATTTGTACGTTCCGCTGGGAACGTCCGTCGTGGGGTCGTCCGGCCTCGACAATGCAGGTTCGCTCGCCCTGCAAGGTGACAGCGGGCGAAGCGTGATCTCGTTCCGCACGGTCCTCCAGGCGGGCGAATCCAGGGTTTTCACTTTCGATTTGCGGCTTACCCCCCGTCCGCCGGGTCCGTACCACCTGGATGTCGTCCCGGTCCCGCGGGTTCGCCCGACGGCGATCGACGTCGATATCGAGGCCGGAGGCCACCGCGTCCGGTACTCGGGTTCCCCGTCAGCGCCAGTAGAGGTACGATGAGTCCCCTTCGCGGCATTTGCGCACTCTCCGTGGCGGCATGGGGAAGGAAATGACGTCCCGGAAGGCGAAATTGAGAACACGGCCCGTAGCCATCGAGTCGTGCACATGACTAATATCCTGGCCCGATCGGGGGGTGTCGTCACCGCCTGAAGCAGCCAGGGCAGTGAGGCAGACGGGAGGCCAGTCGAGATGATCCACCGACGGCGGGCGCTGGCAGTGGTTTCCGCGCTCTTCCTTGCCGTCGTGCTCGTTCCGCTGCTGCATGGCGCATCGAGTACACCGGCCGGCGCGCAGACAACGCCGCCGTGCTCGTACCCGTTCAACAACTGCACGACGACCACTTCGCCCGCGACGACGACGCCGGGAAACACGACGACCACCCTGCCGGCCACGACGACGACGGTTGCGGGCTGCGGCCACGGGAAGTCTGACGAACACAATCCACACTGCACGACGACGACGACGCCCGGTGCCACGACGACCACTGTCGCGGGCTGCGGCCAAGGCAACGCCAACGGCAACCCGCACTGCACCACGACGACGGCGCCCGGGAACCCGCCGATCCTCACCCTGATCCTCAACCTGACCTCGGCGGTGCCCGGTACGGAGATCGTCGCTGTCGTCTGCGGAGCTCCACCCGGGGCCGAAGTTCGCATCACCTTCAACGGCAACGTGGTCGCCGACGTCCGCGTCGGGTCCGGCTCCTGTCAGGCGCCGTCCGCGTTGGGTAAGCCGGCGCCCGGTGTTGTGGCCCTCGCCGGTCCACTCGGCCAGGCGCTCAGCGTGCGTACGCAGACCGTGTCTGGAACCGGAACAGCCCGGTTCACCGTCCCGTCGGTGAACCCCGGCGACTACCTGGTCTGCGCCGAAGCGGCAGGCATGGAGTCGGCGTGCTCACCGTTCAAGGTTCTCAGCGACGCCAGCGTCCTGGGCAATACGTTCACGAACGGCGGGGCGCCACTCCTCTCGGCGAACAACGGTGACTCGTTCCTGGCCTTTACCGGGCTCGGGCTCGTCCGTCTCCTCATGCTCGCCGGGGTGCTGATAGCGCTCGGATGGTTCCTCGTCCGACGCAACCGCACTCGTCTCGCCTAGCCGCGGTTCTGACGATGCTCGTCGAGAATCGCGACACGCTGTCCATTTCGACGCCGCTCGCGGCTGCGTCGACGGACATTCCGCTG
>CADDZP010000454.1 GCA_902812475.1 Actinomycetota bacterium
GTGCCCTCGAAGATCGTGTAGATCTTCGAGTCGCGGTGCCAGCGCTCGACGGGGTATTCGCGGACGTAGCCATAGCCGCCGAGGATCTGGATGGCCTGCTCGGTGACCCAGACGGCGGTTTCGCCGGCGAAGAGCTTGGACATGGAGCCTTCGCCGTTCTCGAACTTCTTGGCGTTGCGGCCCATCCACGCCGCTCGCCAAACGAGCAGACGGGACGCGTCGATGCGAGTCTTCATGTCGGCCAGTTTGAAGGCGATGGCCTGGTTCTCGATGATGGCCCGGTCGAACTGCCTGCGCTCCTTGGCGTAGTCGAGGGCGTACTCGTACGCGGCCCGGGCGATGCCCACGGCTTGGGCGCCGACGGCGGGGCGAGTGGTCTCGAACGTCGACATCGCAGCCTGGGACTTGGTGCTCTTGCCCTCACGGGCACGGGCAAGGCGCTCGTCGAGCTTGTCCTTGCCGCCGAGCAGGCAACGCCCGGGCACGCGGCAGTCCTCGAGGATGACCTCGGCCGTGTGGGACGCGCGGATGCCGTGCTTCTTGAACTTCTGGCCCTGACGGATCCCGGGCGTGCCCGGCGGCACGAGGAAGGCGGCGTGGCCGCGCGACCCCAGTTCCGGGTCGACGGAAAGCACGAGAACGTGGATGTCGGCGATGCCGCCATTGGTGATCCACGTCTTGGTGCCGTTCAGCACCCACTCGTCCTTGGCCTCGTCGTAGACGGCGCGCGAGCGCAGCGAGGAGACGTCGGACCCGGCGTCGGGCTCGGACACGCCGAACGCCGCCAGCTTGATGTCGTCGGGGGTGCCGAAGCACCGGGGAAGCCACTCGGCGATCTGCTCGGCCGTGCCGTTGCCCATCAGGCCGGCCACCCCGAGCGTCGTGCCGAAGATGGAGAGGGCGATGCCGGCGTCGCCCCAGCACATCTCCTCCATCACCATCGGAAGCGTGACGCCGGTGGGGTCGCCGAAGGCGTTGGCGATGAAGTCGAGGCTGTAGAGGCCGACCTTGGCCGCCTCCTCGATCACCGGCCAGGGAGTCTCCTCCCGCTCGTCCCACTCGTGGGCGACGGGACGCACGACGTTCTCCGCGAAGTCGTGCACCCACTTCTGGATCTGAAGCTGATCCTCGTTGAGTTCGAGGGAGAAGTCGGCCATCGCTACACCCCTTGGTACCGGAAGTTACCCGAGGGTAACAATACCCGGGAGGGGGCTCAAACCAACGGCGATCTCAGGCGTATGGCGCCGTGTGCCGATGGTGCTGCCAGCCGAGCAGGGCGGCGCCGCCGAGGACGACGACGGCCAGGCCCGAGCCCGCATAGAGCCCGACGTGCGACGCCGGCTTGCCGGTGCCGTTGATCAGCTGATCGGGGACGCTCTGCGGTGCGCCATAGCCGGTGCCGGTCTGGGCGGCGCTGTGCGGCACGCCGGAGAGAAGGGTCAGCACAGCAGCGATTGCAAACGTGGCCAGCACGACCAAGGCCAGCCTCACTCGACTCGAGGACAGACCTTGTCGCATGCCATCGAGGGTATCGACAGGCGGCGTCAGATGTTGAGCATGCAAGCGCTACGCGCGGCTTATGAGCAGAGCGCAGAACCCCATGAACGCCGCGCCGATGAAGTAAGGGGACGCGGCGCCCACGTGATCGAAGAGAAAGCCGCCGAGCAACGGGCCGACGACGCGGGCCAGGCCGTTGGCCGACTGCTGAACGCCGAGCACGCCGCCGCGCCGCGCCGACGCCGCACCGGCCGCGAACGAAGCGGTCAACGACGGCGCCGTCAGTCCCTGACCGACGACCAGGGCGACGAGCGCGGGCACGAGCAGCCACCACGAATGCACGGCGGCGAGCACCAGCAGGCCGACCCCGTTGGTCAGCAGGCCGAGTCGCAGGGTCCCGCTCTCGCCGAACCGGCGGACCGCGGGGTGCACGAGCGACGACTGCACGGCGGCCAGCAGCAGGCCGATCGCCGCGAACAGTCCCGCCGTCGACGTCAGGCGGAACCCCAGCCGTAGGTGGCCGAACAAGGGGAACGTCACCTCGAAGGCGCTGAAGGCCACGAGGGAGACGAACGCGACGACGAGCAGGACGGGGATGCGCAACGTCGGGGACGTCGGCGACGATGCGGCCGGGTCGGTGTCGCCGTCACCCTCGAGTACCACCAGCTCGTCCTCGAGACCCGTCTGCGGTGCCCATGACACGTCGGCGGTGGCGGCGTGGCGTGGGTTCGTCTCCGGCAGGCGCCGGATGGCGACCACGGCGTTGACTCCCGCGATGGCGGCGGCCACGAAGAACGGCAGGCGGGCGTCGACGAGGGCGGCCACGCCGGCGATGGCAGGTCCGGCGACGAAGCCAACGCCGAAGGCGGCGCCCAGCAGGCCGAAGAGACGGGCCCGCTGGCTGGGCGGCGCCACGTCCGCCACCGTGGCGTGGGCCACCGACACGCTCGCCCCGGAGACGCCGTCGACGACGCGGCCGGCGAACAACAGGACGAGCGAGCCGGCCAAGCCCGTGAGAAGCGTGCCAACCGCCGTCCCGACCAGGGAGAGGATCAACACGGGTTTGCGCCCGATCCTGTCCGACACCCGGCCCCACACGGGCGCAAAGACCAGCTGGGCGACGGAGAACGAGGCGAACAGGGCGCCCACCGTGGTGGCGCTGGCATGGAAGCGCTGGGCGTAGAGCGGGAGCAGCGGCAGGACGACGCCGAAGCCGACCAGGTCGACGGCGACCGTCGTCCAGATCGTTCCGAAGCCGGGAGGGAGGGGCTGCCGCTGGCCCTCGGTGCGGGCGCGCACGGCCTCAGGCAATGGGCCGGGCGCCTGCGGCGTCAAGTCGGCCCCCGATGACGCCGAGAACTACCTCGATGGCACGGTCTGCCGGAACTACCCGAACGGTGCGCCGTGGTCCGTGAGCTGGATCGGACGCTGGAGGGCTCGAC
>CADDZP010000455.1 GCA_902812475.1 Actinomycetota bacterium
GGCGTCGTGGGCGGCGCGCACGGCGGCGTCGACGTCGAGCGGTTCGAGGGCCCCGAGCGTGACCCGTCCGCCGGACCGGCCGTGCCCGCGCAGGTCGGGGACGACGACGTGCACCGTCGACGAGAGCAGCCGGGCGAAGGCGTGCACGAGCGGCGAGCGGCTCGAGTTCAGAAAGCCGTGGACGAGGACGACGGCGACCGGCGCGTCAGGCGGGCCGTCCAGACAGGCGGCTGAGATGCGCACGCCGTCGGCCGTCGACAGTGTCAGCAGTTCCTCGCGCCGCCATCGCGGTGCCAGCGGGTACTTGCGGGCCCAGTCGCCTACGACGGAGACGCCGAGGCCTCTTTCTCTCGCTCCTTGCGCCACTCTTCTTCGATCTTGCCGAGCTCGGTCGACGGCGGGGCGCCCTTGCGGTACTCGGCGAGCAAGGCGTTCCAGTTGCCGCGGGCGTGCATGCGCCCCCACAAGGCGGAAAGGCCCCACACCACCCGGTCGAGGATCACGTAGGAGGGCGGCATGTTCAGCTGCCGGATGACATCGCCGTACTCGCCCTGGATGTCGAGCATCTTCTCGATGGTGCGGCCCACGAACTCGCGGGAGTACTCGAAGTAGTCCTGCTGGAATGGCACCCACGGCGTGCTGACATAGTCGTAAAGGCGCTGGGCAGTGAGCGTGTGACGGGCGGGCAGAAAGCCGGCGCTTATCATCGCCCGCTCCATGGCCTCGGGGTCCTGGGCCAGCGCCGCATCCAAGGTGGGCGACAGGCCCTCCAGCTCGCCCGGGGCCCACCGCTTCACCAGACCGAAGTCCAGGAACGTCACCGGACCGCCCAGCTGGAAGCGGTAGTTGCCGGGATGGGGGTCGCCGTTGAACACCCGGTGGTGCCAGATCGAGCCCTCGGCGAAGCGGAACAGGATCTCGCTGGCGTGCTGCTTGTCGGCGTCGGACGCCTGCTCCTCGAACTGGGCCCACGTGAGCCCGTCGACCCACTCGCTGGTGATCACGCGCTGGGCGCTGCGCTCGAACACGACATCGGGGACATGGATGAACGGGTGCCCGCGGTACCGATCGGCGAAGTCCTGCTGCAGCCGCGCCTCCAGGCGGTAGTCGAGCTCGTCGGCCATGCGCGCCCGCAGCTCGTCGACCAACGCCTTCACGTCCATGTTCTTCAGGGCGAAGGAGGCGAACAGGCCGTAGAGCATCTCGGCGTTGTCGAGGTCGCCCTTGATGGCCTTGTCGATGCCCGGGTACTGGACCTTGACCGCCACCTCCCGGCCGTCGTGGAGCACCGCCTTGTGGACCTGGCCGATGGACGCGGCGGCGATGGGCTCGGGGTCCCAGTCCAGGAACAGGCTCATGGGGTCGCCGCCCAGCTCCTGGCGGACCACGGACTCGGCCAGGCTGGGCGCCATCGGCGGCACCTCGGCCTGCAGGGTGGCGAGGGCGGCCTGGGCCTCGGGCGGGAGTCCTTCGGCGACGAAGGAGATCATCTGGCCGGCCTTCATGATGGCGCCCTTCATGCCGCCGAGGACCTCGGCCACGTCCTGCGCCGTCTTGATGGCGAACTTCTCCTCGAGCTGGGCCCGCTTCTCGTCGCTGGCCCGCCGGCCCCGCAGATAGAAGATGCCCCAGTGCAGGCCGCGCCGGGCGGTGAGGCGCCAGACCCGCAGCTGCCGTTCGAGCTGGTTGCGCCGGTCGGCGTCGGAGAGGAAGGCGCCCGCGCCCGCGCCGCCCGCGGCGACGGCGCCGAGCACCGCCAGCCCCGCCGCCGTGCCTTTGCGCATCGACCTACTCGTCGACGCGGGCCCGCTGGCTGTCGCGCTCGATCGCGGTTTGGTGCTCGAGACAGAACCGCGTCGCGGGCAGGGCTTCCAGGCGCTCCTCGGAGATGGGCTTGCCGTCGACCTCGCACGTGCCGTAGGTGCCGTCGTCGATGCGCTGCAGGGCGCGCTCGACGTCGGCCAGCTCGGCGTCGACCTGCTCGAGGATCGACAGGTCCTTCTCACGCTCGAACGTCTCGGTGCCGACGTCGGCCTGGTGCTGGTCGATGTCGGAGAGCTCGCTGAGGGACTCGTCCTCGGACTCCTCGGTCAGGTGCTCGTCGTCGAACCCGGAGCGCACGCCTTGCAGACGGTCGCGCTCCGCCTCCAGCCGGCGCCTGGCCTCGTCCATGTCCATGGCGGGAGCCTACCGGGAGGCGCCCTTCCGGCGACCCGTCAGTTGAGCCCGTACCAGCAGACGCCGAAGTTCGTCAGATACACCTTCACGCATGCCGGCGCCGAGCTGTTGACGCTCGTCGGCACGGGCGGCGTGGCGGCGTTCGCCGGCGTCATTCCGGCGCCGAGACCGAGCGCGGTCATGACGCCGGCGGCGAGGATCCAGATGCGCTTCTTCACGACGCTCCCTTCGTGGGCAGCACCGACGCGATCGCCGCTTGGGGATCGACGGTTGCGCCGGCGATGCCAGGCACGTTCACGTCGACGGGGCTGCCCTTGCCTTCCTGGTCGGCCTGCTGCGCGGTCATCAGCCGCGCCCCCGCGACCTGCGGGCCTGACGGCGGGGGCGGCGGTGCGTTCGTCGGTTGCATCGACCGCGGCGCGCTCGTCCTCGACTGCCCCGTCGCCGGCGGGTTCGACGACGGCGACGCGGTCGGGCTCGGCGCGTGGGCGGCGGCCGGAGCCGTCTGCAGGTCGACGACGGACGAAAGCGGCGCCGAGGGATGCACCTCGTGGGAGGGCGTCGAGGTGGCCGCCCAAGGTGTGCTGACCGTGCCCGTGGTGACCGACGCCGATCGCAAGACGCTCGGTGCGATCGCGGCCGACGTGGAGCAGGACTTCTTGGGCCGGCAGGCCGTGCCCCGGTGGGGCGGGCCGGACGACGTCGCCGATGCGGTGGCCTACCTGGTTTCCGAGGGGGCGGGGTTCGTGAC
>CADDZP010000456.1 GCA_902812475.1 Actinomycetota bacterium
CGCCGATGGCCGCGAACCACGCCGTGATGTCGTGGCGCTCCTTCTGGACTGTGACGTCCCGCGGCAGACCGGAGAACACCTTCTGGAGCTGAAAGGCGTCCTGGGCCGTGTAGGCCTTGCCGCCGGTGCGGTCGGCGACCTGCTGCAGCGTGGGCAGGTCGGCGCGCAGGGGCGAGCGCCCGCCGCCGAAGCCGCCGAAGGCACCGAAGCCGCCGCCGCCGGGACCGAACGGTCCGCCGAAGGCGGTCTCGTCGCCGCCCAGCTGCTCGGACGTGCACGCGAGCGGCGCCGGGTTCGTCGTCCCGAAGCCAATCGTGTACACGCGCACCCGGCGGGCCACGGCGTAAGCGACGGCGTCGAGCGGGGCGATCCCTCGGTTGTTGGCCCCGTCGGTCATCAGCACGACGATGTCGGGCACGAAGCCGTGGCTCCCGAGCGGTCCTGACGGCGCCGGCGGGGGCGAGTCGGGCAGGACGTCGCCCACGGGGGCGACGTCCTTGTTGATGGTCGAGAGGGCGTCGAGCGACTTGAGCAGAGCGGCACCGATGGCGGTGCCGTTCGCCGTCGTCAGACCGTCGATGGCCTTGGTGAGCTCGGAGCGGTCGCGCGTGGGGGCGACGGCGAGCTGCGCCGTCCCCGCGAAGACGATGATCCCTGTGCGCGTACCCGCGACCTCATGGTTGATGAAGTCCTTCGTCGCCTTCTGCGCCGCGGCCATGCGGTTGGGGTCTATGTCGATGGCGCACATCGACCGGGACACGTCCAGGGCCAGGATGATCGTCGTGCGGGCCGTCGGGACCGAGCGGGTGATCTGCGGCCGGGCCGAGGCCACGCCGAGCAAAGCGAGAGCCGCAACGAGCAGCGCAGCCGGCACGTGGCGCTTCCACTTCGACCGAGCGGGCACGACCGAGCGCAGCAGGGCCACGCTCGAGTAGACGACGGCCTGCTTGCGCCGCCGCCGCAGGCTCCACAGGTAGGCGGCCAGCACCACGACGGCGACAACGACCAGCGGCAGCAGGAACGCCCAGGCGAAGCGCATCAGACGACCCGCCCGAACCAGCGCAGCGACAGGAGGGCGGCGAGCAGCAGGATGACAACGGCGGCGGCGGTGAAGATCGCCGAGACCTCGGTGTGCTGTGACACCAGCGTGAAGTGCAGCCGAATGGTCTTGGCGATCGACGACACCCCGCTCGTGTCGCTCACCGGGTGATAGGTGCCGTCGGTGGTCGAGGCGATCTGCTTCAGGGCGTCGGTATCGAGCGCGGTGGCGATGCTGAAGCCGCCGTACTGGAACACCGTGCCCGCCTCACTGCCCACGCCGACCGTGTGGACGCGCACGCCCGCGGCCGACGCCACCTGGGCAACCGACTGCGGGTCCGGGCCGGTCGTGTTCTCGCCGTCGGTGAAGGCGACGACCGCGGTCCCGCCGTAGTAGCCGACATCGACCTTCCCCTCGTCATTTGACAACGCGTTCGGGTCCACGGTGATCGGCTTGCCGGCGATGGTGTTCAGCGACGTGAGCAGCCCTTGGCCGATCGAGGTCGCGCCCCCGACCGACACGTGGTCGATGGCGGCGAGGGCGGCGTCGTGGTTGGTCGTCGGCGCCTGCACGGCGACGGCGCCGTCTCCGAACGCCACCACCGCAACCCGCACGGCCGACCCCTGGGCCTTGATGAACGACCGGGCCGCTGCCTTGGCCGCCTCGATGCGGCTGGGCTTCACGTCGGTGGCCCGCATGCTGTTGGACACGTCGAGGGCGACCACCACCGTGCCCTGCTGGCGGGGTGCCTTGACCGTGGTCGAGGGCCGGGCCAAGGCGACGACGAGCACCACGAGCGCCAGCACGAGCAGGGCGAACGGCACGTGGCGGCGGCGCCCGAAACGGCCGCCCGGCGAAGCCACTCCACCGGTTGACACCAAGCCCTCAGAAGCGAGCGACGCCGTCCGCTGGGCGTGCCGCCGCTGGGCGGAGACGTAGGCAGCGACGACGAACGGGATGAGGACGAGCCAGCCGAAGGCGCCCGGCGCGTCGAACGACATCAGCCCGCCCGCCGCCGGCGGCGGGACTCGACGAGGCGCACGAAGGCCTCCACGAGGTCGTCGTCTGTCGAGACGACGTGCAGGTCGACGCCCGCGGAGCGCGTCGCGTCACGTACCTCGGCGGCGCGCTGTTCTCCGGCCAGGCGCAGGCGCCGCCGGAACTCCGGATCACTCGAGTCGACGAGCAACTGCTCACCCGTCTCGGCGTCCTGTACGGCGATGAGGCCGGCGTTCGGAAGCTCGAACTCGCGCGGATCGAAGAGGCGGATGGCGACGACGTCGTGGCGTGCCGTCAGCCGCCGGAGCGGCTGCTCCCAACCCGGGGCGCTGATGAAGTCCGACACCAGGACGACCAGCGACCGGCGGCGGATCATCCGCGCCGCCGTCTCGAGGAGCGGACCGAGATCGGTCACGGTCCCCGTCGACGCCGCGGGCTGCGCCAGCTGGCGCATGAGCAGCAGCACCTGGTCGCGTCCCTGGCGGGGTTGCACGGTGCGCTCGACCCGGTTGTTGTAGACGACGGCGCCGACCCGGTTGCCGTTGCGGACGAGGAGCCGGGCCAGGGTGCCGGTGAAGTCCCGCAGCAGCGTCTCCTTGGTGCGGTCCACGGGCCCGAAGCCCATCGACGGCGAGCGATCGAGCAGCAGCCACGCCGTCAGCTCGCGGTCCTCGGTGTACTCGCGGACGTAGAGGGCGTCCATGCGGGCGCTCACGTTCCAGTCGACGTGGCGTACGTCGTCGCCGGGCTCGTACTCGCGGAGCTCACGGAAGTCGGTGCCCTGCCCTCTGACCAGCGTGCGGTAGTCGCCCTGCAGGCGGCCGTCGAGGCGGCGGAGGACGCGCCACTCGAGGCGGCGGAGCACCTTGTCGGCCGTCTC
>CADDZP010000457.1 GCA_902812475.1 Actinomycetota bacterium
GACCTTATGAGCGCGCCAACACGCTCACGCGACCCGGCTGGCGGGTGCACTCGACGACGCTCAGGCCCTGGTCCTCGACGAGGCGAGGGAGGGAGCCCGTGTCGTAGAAGCGGACGACGCCGGGCACGCGGTGGTAGCACGCGGCGCGCAGCCGCCAGTACAGGTTCGGGGACGTGCGCGGCGCGCCGTCGCGGGCTGGCGCGGTGATCAACAGGTGCCCGCCCGGCCGGAGGCAGCGCCGAATCTCGGCGATGAAGACCGCAGGACGCGCGAGGTGCTGTAGGACGAGGATCGCGAGGACACCTCCGAGGGACGCGTCCGCGAAGGGGAGCGGCGCGCTGACGTCGTGCACCTCGAATGTCGCTGCGACCTTGTCCCGGGCCGCTCGTGTCCGCGCAACCTCGACCATGCGAGGTGACCCGTCGACCCCCACGACGTCATAACCGCGCCGCGCCAGTGCGAGCGCGTGTGCGCCAGGTCCGCAGCCGAGGTCGGCTACAGGTCCGGGCGCCGCAACCACGTTCGCGAGTTCGTCGGCCGTACGCTCAACCAACTCACGATGCTTCGGGTCGTCGCGTTGCCGCTCCCAGGCCGCGCTCTCGCGGTCGTAGATGAAGCGAAAGAACCAGTGCGGGGCTGGCACGGTAGCGACGCTACGCGTGCGGCTTCCCGCCAGGGTGACGCTTGTGGTGTCGCGATGTGCGGCGAAGCGGTCAGGGCAGTCAGCTTGCTGGTGCCCCACTGACCCGGCGATCGGGGACGCGGCCCCATGCAAGTCGGCTTCAATTATGGGAGATGGCGCCGCGACCCCCACAAGGGCCCTTCACCCCCAAGTGCCGCCTGGAGCACGCGTGAACATTCTCGTCGTCGGTGGGACGCGCTTCTTGGGCCCGGCGATTGTCGAGGCCGCGCTGGGCCGTGGCCACCGGGTGACGCTCTTCAACCGGGGGCGGTCCAACCCCGTGCTCTTCCCGGGCTTGAGGCAAATCCGAGGTGATCGTGTCGCTGACGCCGGCCTGCTCGGCGCCGAGAGTTTCGATGTGGCCATCGACGTCGCCGGGATGGCTCCCGCCGACGTCGCTCCGGTCGTCAACGCACTGGTGGGGCGTGTCGGACTCTACGTTTTCGTGTCCACGATTTCGGTCTACGCGGACCACTCGATCCCCCAGGTCGAAGGACAGCGGACCCTCCCGGTCCGCAAAGGCCAGGGGCCGGGCGAGGCGTATGGCGCGTCCAAGGCGGCCGCAGAGGCGGTCGTGACCGAGGCCTTCGCCGAACGGGCGCTGGTGATCCGCCCCGGACTCATCGTCGGGCCCCATGACCGGACGGACCGCTTCGCCTATTGGCCGCGCCGAATAGCCCGGGGCGGTCGGGTGCTGGCGCCAGGTGGTCCCGGGCACGCCTGTCAGTTCATCGACGTACGCGATCTCGGTTCGTGGATCGTGCGCGGTGCCGAGAACGACCTCTCGGGAACCTTCAACGCGACCGGTATCCCCACGACGCTCGGCGAGCTGCTCAACAGTTGCCAGAAGGTGATCACGGCGGCGCGCTCCGAGTTGGTCTGGGTCAGCGACCAGGCGCTGCTCGATGCGAAGGTCGAGCCATGGATGGGCGTGCCGCTGTGGGTCAAGGTTCCCGGGTGGGAAGCTCACGCCGAGGCGAGCATCGACAAGGCTCTGGCCACCGGCCTGGCCTTCCGCAGCATTGAGGAGACCATTGCCGACACTTTGGTCTGGGATCTCGCCCGGGGAGGGCCGCCACCCGGCCAGGAAGGCCTCAGTGCAGAGAGGGAAGCCCAGCTTCTTACCGTGTGCGCGCCCTAGACGGGCGTGGTTCCCAAGCGGAATCCGCAGGCTTCAGGCGGCTCCCGAGCGGCACGTACCCCCTCGTTACCGAAGGTCGCTGGCCTTGAACAAAGACATGAGGGACAGCCCTGCCTCGTCCAAGACATGCTCACCCTCGCTTCGGTCGCTGACGCAGAGGACTCCGACCAACTCGGCCCCGCGCTCGCTGAGTTCACGAGCCGACGCGACTACCTGGCCCCCAGTGGTGATGACGTCTTCGACGATGAGCGTCCGCTTGGCCGTCACGTCAGCGCCTTCAGCGAGCTTCGCGGTCCCGTAGGTCTTGGCCTGCTTGCGCACGAAGGCCACGGGCAAGCCAGTGACGAGCGAGAGTGCGGTTGCGATAGGCACCCCGCCCAGCTCGAGACCAGCAAGAACCTCTGTCTCGTGCGGGATCAGAGGCTGCGCCGCTCGTGCGACTGCATCTAAGAGTTGGGGGTCGGATTCGAACAGGTACTTGTCGAAGTAGGTCGTTGCCGTCTGCCCGGACCGAAGGGTGAACACACCACTCAAGCGGCAGGCGCTTCCAACCCGGCGAGCCAGCGAAGGCCGGGACTCATGAGATGCCATGCACCCACGATTGCACCGAAATTCGCGCCATCGCCACGCGCCGCGCTGGCGACATGACCAACCCGTCGACGGAAGCGGGTCAACGTCCAGTACGGCAGCGCAGACGGATAGGTGACGGCAAGATAGTGGCGTGCCAAGCGAGGACCGACGCGCTGCCGGCCGCTTGTTCGACGATGTGCCTGAGCTCTATGACCGAGTTCGGCCGACGTATCCCGACGAACTGTTCGCCGATCTTGTTGCCGTCACGGACATCCACAACGGGTCGTCCGTGCTGGAGGTGGGCTGTGGTACGGGCCAGGCGACGCGCTCTTTGGCCGCCCGGGGCTTCTCAGTGACGGCACTTGAGCCCGGCCCAGGCATGGCCGCTCTTGCGCGCCAACACCTGGCCGGCTTCGACAACGTCCGAGTGGAGACATCGACGTTCGAGGGATGGGACGATCAGGATCGGCGCTTCGACCTTCTGATTGCAGCCGCGTCGTGGCATTGGGTCGACCCCGCAA
>CADDZP010000458.1 GCA_902812475.1 Actinomycetota bacterium
GCCAGCGCCGGCCCAGCTCCGACCGGGCCCACAGACGAACCGCCGGGCCCGCGGTCATCCCCCCTTGCGCCATCACTCCCCAGTCTCCGCCAATGGTGCCTACCGGACTAGCCGGCGGGCACGAGAGGCGCGGTGGTGGAGCCACCACCGCGCCGTGCCGTTCAGCCTTCCAGGTGCTTCTTCAGAGCCTCGAGCCCCTGCTGGTAGATGCCGATCATGAGCTCCGTCATGGCGTCGTCGGTGTCGACCGCCCACGTCACCAGCGACCCGTCCTCGCTGGGCTGCACCGTGACCGTGGCCTGGTGGCGCTCGACGGGCACGCCCGCCGTGATCCCGTAGCTGATGCGGTGCGCGTCGTCGTCCTTCTCCATGAGGTGCTCGGTGAGCTCCATGCCCATCATGGCGAGATGACGGTCGTCACCCTCGAGGCGGCACGACTCCACACCCGGCAGCCATTTGTCGAGCGCTCCGAAGTCGCCGACGACGCCCCACACCTCCTCGGGCTTGCGGTCGATCTTGATCGCTGTTTCGGCTTGACCCATGGCCAGAGTCTGTCAGCGGAGGGCGAACGCCGTCACCTTGTTCTGGGGGGCGACGAAGAGACGGCCGCCGGCCGACGACAGCGACACGAATCGCGAGGCGGGGGAGCCGACCTGGGCGCCGAACCGTTCCTGCCCCGTCTTCGGATCCAGCGCGCTCAGACGTGCACTGCCGAACAGGTCCCACACCAGGCCGGCCGCGACGATGGGCGGACCGGCGCGACCCGGACTCTGCCACGCCCGCGCCAGGCGGTCGCCCTCGGTGTCGACGTCGACGAGGCCGTCGGTGCACGGCGCGAACACCTGGCGGTCGAGGACGGCGGCCGTGCCGAAGAACTCGCTGCCGCACGCCTGCAGGGTGGCGATCGACCCGCCGATGTTGCCGAGGTGGCCGCGGTCGAGGAGATAGGCGACGCCCTCCTTGCCCGTCGCCAGCACCCTGTCGGTACCGACCAGCGCCGGCCCGATCGAACCGAGATCGGTGTCGCCCTTGTTGAGGCGCAGCCAGTTCGTCGGTGCGAAGTAGTCGACGGCCTCCAACTGGGGACTGAGGCGCACGACGGCGTTGCCGTAGTCGAACTGCCCCGAGGAGTCGCTGTTGCCCGTCGAGACGAACAGGTCACCGTTGGCGGCCACGGCGGGGCCGCCCGGGTGCCAGATCCCCGCCTCGCGGGTGGTGGGCACCACGTACGCGGCCAGGTCCCCCTGCCCGTCCTGTGACGCCGAGACCACGGCGCCCTTGTAGGAGCCGCAGTCACCGAGCAGACCGCCGTAGGCGACGTACACGCGGCCACCGTCGATGGTGAGGGCGCCCCGCTGCTGCTCGACGCGGCCGGACAGCCCGGGCGGGTCGACGGGCCGGTGCCAGCGGACGGTGCCGTTGCCGAGGTCGAGGGCAAACAGCTCGTGGTGCGTTCCCGAGGCGAGGAAGGCCACGACGTACAGGGCGTTGGCCGCCACGTCGGCGACGGGTGTGCCCGTGATGCCGGACGGGTCGATGTCGCCGCACGGAAGCGTGCTGCCGTTGACGGGCGATCCCAGCTGGGCCCGCCAGACCTGCTTGCCGGTGGCGCTGTCGAGGGCGTACACCGAGTTCGCCTCGGTGGCGGCGATGACGCTGCTGCCCACGACCAGGGGCTCGGCGTAGACGTCGCCATCGAGTGTGGCCGAGTCCCAGAGCCGGTGGACCTGGCCGATGGGTGCCTGATCGTCGGCGACGCCGGTCCGCAGCGCATCGTGGTGGTAGGCGGGCCACGCTCCGGCGCTCGTGTTGGCGCGCGTCGACGACGTCGACGGCGTCGACGACGTTGTCGTTGCGACCACGTTGTCCGAGGACTTCGACGACGAGGAGCAGGCGGCAAGGGTCACGGCAACGACCCCCACGGCCGCCAGCACCGGTCGCACCCGGCTCATGTACCCGGCGCCCCCAGGCGAGGTGCCAGTTCGTCGACCAGGTGGAGCAGTTCGCGGGCGCAGCCGATGAACGTGTCGAGGTCGCCGCCCGCGGGGTCCTCGACGTCCTCCCACGGCTCGAGCTCGACGGCGTCGAGGTGGAGGCGGGCGATGCGCTCTGCGAGGGGTCCGGGCTCGTGGGGCAGGTCCCGCACGAGGCGGCGCAGCGTCGCCGTTCTGGCGGCCGCCTCGGGATGCTCGCGGCGGATCCATCCCACGTGCTCGCGCGCCAGGGCCACTATGACGTCTGCGTCGAGGTCGTGCTTGCGCAGCTGGCGGCTGCGGTGCCCGACGGCGGCGACGCCGACCTCGGTCATGGCGTCGCGGGTGCGCCAGCTCATGGGCTGTCCCTCGATGACGTGGGTTCCCGCCGTCGTGACCTTCACGCCTTCGGCCTTCGCCGCGAGCATGGCGCCCGCCATCACCGAGCGCGCCGCGTTCCCGGTGCACAGGAAGACGACGTGGGGCACGCGGTCCATCGCCTCTCGTCCTAGCGCGTGAAGCTCGACGTGGGCGACTGCGATCCAACGGCGGCGGGGATGCTGCCGCTGACGGTCACGACCTGCCTGCCGCCGACGAGGGCGCGCAGGGCATACGTGGACGGAGCGCCGCACGAGCCGTAGTTCTTCACGAACACCTGGTAGCGCCCGGGCGGCGCGCTGCCGGTTGGCCAGAAGACGTTCTCGACGTGGGTCCCCCTCGTCGAGCACCCCGCGGTGTCGTCGTGGTCGAGGGTGCCGCCGCTCGGAGACTTCGGGTGCGAGAAGTAGATCTCGGCGCCCGTGGGGTCGATCACGTGCAGGTCGAGGTCGTTCCCGTCGGCCCACAGGACGGTGATCTGTACGTCGCCGGTGCCGAGCGTGAGGCCGGGCGGGACGGCGAGCGCGCTCGCCGTCCCGCCCGGCC
>CADDZP010000459.1 GCA_902812475.1 Actinomycetota bacterium
TGGTCCGGGCTCGGGGGAGCCGACTTGGTCGGTGGCGTGCTCGGCGCCGCGACCTACAGCGCGGGTCACCATGGCGTGGTGATCTCGCCGCCGATGGTCTTCTTCTACGTGCTGGCCCTGCTCGGGGCGTACCTGTGGGCGGCCGGGCTCTGGGACTGGCCTTTGCCGGGCCGCAAAAGGATGCAGATGCGCGCTCACGAGGAGCACAGCGCCGATCGCTTCGATCGTCTCGATGACCGAGCGAGGACCAACGACCTCAGGCGCTCGATGGACCGGCTGACGGACGAACTGCACCGTCACCGGCTGGAGTGAGGGGCGCCCGGCCCTACCGCGCTCTGCGCTGGCGAGACGCCAGCTTGTCGCCGAACAGCCGCTCCATCGGCTCGCGGCCTACGCCGACCGTCGGCGACACCTTGTGGCGGTAGACGATCTGCGTCACGCGCGTGTTCTTGTGACCGACCATGTCGCTGATGTCCTCGAGGGCGACGCCGGCCGCCGACAGGAGCGACACCGTCGAGTGGCGCAGCTCGTGCGGGTGCCAGTGGCCGAGCCCGGCGTCGGTCGTCGCCTTGGAGAACCCGCGCCTGTAGTTCCGGGGGTCGATCGGTGTCCCGATCTCCGTCGTGAACACCAGGCCGTTCTCAACCCACGCCGGCCCGGCCTTCATGCGCTCTTCGAGCTGAGCCCGGCGACGGACCCGGAGCACGGCGACGACGGCGTCGGGCGCCTCGATCGTGCGCCGGCTCTCGGACTTCGGGTCCCGGAAGACCAGGCGCCGCCGCTGGCCGGTCGCCTTCGACCCGCCCTCTACGACGAGCTGCTGAGCGACGCGTACCCACCCGTCGTCGAGGTCCAGGTCGTCCCACCGGAGCCCGAGCGTCTCACCGGGCCGTAGGCCGAGCATGAGGGCGACGAGGTAGGCGGCCCCAAGGCGGGCGCCGCGCACGGCTTCGATGAGCTTCCTGGCCTGCTCCTCGGTCAGCGAGCGGCGGGCCTTCTCGTAGCCGGCGGGCGTCTCGGTCTGCTTGGCGACGTTCTTGGCCACGATGTCGCGGCGCTCGGCCTGGTCGAGCACCATCACGAGGACAGAGCGCAGCCGCATGACCGTGTTGCGGGCGGCGCCGGCTGCGACTCGCTGGGCGAGGAAGTCGTCGACGTCGTCGGCCCGCAGCCGGGCGAGCTTGACCTTGCCGAGCGCCGGCTTCAGGTGCTTCTCGATCGCCCACTCGTACTGGTTGAGTGTGTTCGGCGCCTTGTCGGTGCCGCGCTGCTGGTTGAGCCAGCGGTCGAGGTACGACGCGACCGTCGTGCGGTCGTCGCCGGGCTCAAGGCCCCGGTCCGTCTGCTTCTGGACGGTGCGGAGCTTGGTGGCGACCTCGGCGCGGGTGCGGCCGTAGACGAACTTCTGCCGGCGCTTGCCGTCCGACCAGCCGAGCTCGACGACCCCGGCAACTACAACTATTACTCGCCCGCTCCCAAACCACCAGGCATGAGCGATGCCGAGTACCGCTCGTACCTCGGCGCCCTCGACAGCTTCAACGAGCTGACGTGCTCGGAGGAGCGTGGCGCCCAGCAGGCAGCCGAACTCGATCGGCTAGAGCGTAAAGAGAGCCAGCCCGAGGGCTGGGAAGGCATGACCCCTGAGCAGAAGACGCAGTACGAGTACGAGCACTACACCAAGTACATCCCCCTCCAGGACACGTCAATTGTGGGGGCGATAACCTGGGATACCGAGAGCCTCGCGGATTGCGTTCATGGCGGCGAAGTTGCGGAGGCCGTACAACCTGAGGGGGGCCTAGTTTCTTTGACTGTCGGATGTCTGGCAGGAAGCGCTTACTACATTCGCACGCACGAATGAGCAGCGATGCCAGTGCATGCTTGGCGGGCCCCGTAAGTCGACGGTGAACGAATGGCATCGGATTCTGGGTTAGAGACCGACCCGAATCCTCAATTTGAACGAGCTGCAGTCCTGGCCCTTGCGGACGCCACTTCGTTCACTCTCGTTGCGAGCTTTTCCCTCGCCCTCATATACGCCCTCGGCAGATCACGCGTCGGGTGGGGTTCGGCTGTGATCCTCGCCACCGGTGCCGCGACGGCCTTCGGCGTGATGTGGGTATTCAGGAGACCGCAGCTCTCTCGAGCCATCCCGCTTTCGCTGACGGCGGAGACCGTCCCAACTTCGGCGACCTGGCGTCGTTCGGGCAGCAGGGCGACGGCCCTGCTCGTGTTCATCATGCTCTGGGAAGCCGTTTTCGGTACCGCTGTCCTTGGTGCGAGTCTCGCACTTGGCGTGGCCGTGTCGCGCCTCTTGGATATGAGTGATGTACTGCGATTTGAGCGCTCGAGCTCGAAGACGCTCTGGACCCGCCGAATCGGTCGCTGGAATCGGCGCGGCCCAGGGTTCCCGAAACAGGTGTTTTTCAGTAGCGCCCGAGGCGGACCTCCGCACCAACAGCCAGCTCCTCGCCACCAAGGGTGAGCTGCACGACCTTCGTGTACGACACCGTCAACCAGGCTGGGGCACGACGGGCCGAGGGTCGGCAGGTGGGTCATGGTCATGTCTGCTTCCTCCTTTGGAGTGCGGCCCGCGCTGCCTCCGCGCCGGCACGTGTGGTTTCTCGATCGGCAACGGCTCGTGCTTGCGCGCCAGCCCCGCCGACGGCGCCCGCCTCAAGCGGCGCGCCCGGCGGCTCGGTTCTCTCCTTCGGAGGAACCTCGGTTGGGGGACTCCCACGGGTCCCGTTTCTGGCCCTTCCTGGGTGCCCATTTCGAGCGGCTGGAGTCCCCATTTCCTGCGATTGGGGACCTACCTCGGTCCCCAATACCGGGACGCCGACCGTGCCGAAGTGGCGGGCGCTGACGCCGTCGTCGTCGGGCCGGCCGGCTCGGCCCGGCT
>CADDZP010000460.1 GCA_902812475.1 Actinomycetota bacterium
CTTCGGTGCCGGAGCTAGCGGGATTAGCTCGACTTCGAGCCCATCGGGATCACGAACGACGACCCCGAAGGGGGTGTCCCCGAAGACCGCAGACGAGGCGCAGCCCAATCGTCACCGAACGCCGGCTGAGGGGCGCGCCCGAACCGACGCCCGCGCGAGAGTGGGCCTTCAACGCGTTGATCGGTTACCTCTCGTAGATGGGCGAGGGGTCACGCTGCTGGTGCGGCGGGTGCTCGTCGGGGCCAACAGGAGACGTTTCTGTGCTTTGGCCAGCCACTCCTCGTAGCGATCTTCCGACCAGCGTCGCTCCTCGGTCAGCACCCGGTGCAGGTCGGGTGACCATAAGGCGTAGATGATGTCGGCGGCGTCGGATCGGCTCAGGTCGCGTGAGAGCGCCTTGCGCCCAACGAGCGCGTCGGCGATCCTCGACTGGCCAGTCAGGCGCTGGCGGCGAACATCATCGAGCAGTCGCGCCGCCTCGGGATCCATCGTCGCAGCGGTCGCTAGGACACCGAGCATCTGGGCCGAGCGCTCCATGAAGGTTCGCCCGATGTGGGCGAAGGCATCTAGGAGTCGCTCCGGGTCGGGCTCCTCGCGGGCGGCGCGCACCTCCGGGCGGTCCCCGAAGTCGATCGGTTCGTCATCGCCACCAAAGCTGACGTCCAGCACTGATTTCAAGATCGCCACCTTGGAACCGAACAGCCTGTAGATCGTCGCCAGCGGCACGCCGGATGCGTCGCTGATCGACTCGATGGTGGTCGCCGGATAACCCCGTTCGATGAACAGGGCCTTTGCGGCCTCCACGACCTGAGCCTTGGTGGCTCGCGACTGCGCCCGGCGCCGTGAGCTGTCGTACGGCCTCTTGACATCCCGGGTCATATTCACGATAGTAGCACTCTCACGATGAGAGTAACGGTCTCACCAAATAGACACCCGGAGGTGGCCATGACAAGCGAAGCCAACAAGCAGATCGTCGAGCGGTTTGACGCCATGCTCAACACAGGAGACTTGACGGCACTCGAGGAGCTGTGCGCGCCGGACATGACTAACCATGCCCTCCGCCCCGACCGGCAGCAGGGGCTCGAAGGCACGCGGGAGTGGTTGGCGACGGAGGGACCGAAGTTCCGGTCGTTTCGGTGGCAACGGCTGCAGGTCGTGGCAGAGGACGAGCTCGTCGTGCAGTTCGGCGTGCGTGGCGGCGAGTGGCCGGGCGGCACGATCCGCGGCTTCGACGCTCCCGCTGGGCCGTACGCCCGTGACACCGCCTTCATGTACCGCGTGACGGACGGTCGGATCGCGGAGCGGTGGGCCGTGAATGACCTGCTGACCATGCTGGTGCAGCTCGGAGCCGTCCCGGGTCCCGTGGTCGCGTAGGAAGGCGGACTGCACCGCGAGAAGATGACCCCGGTGCGCCATCTTCCGGTGGTGCCAGGTGCTCTACGAAGCTCAAGGGCGCGGCGGCTGGCGAAGTTGTCCCCGAACTACCGATTGCCGGAGCGAGCCGGGGTCGCCTTGATCGCCGGGACGCGGGCGCGCCATACCCGAGGCTGTTCGTTCGCGGGATGAGCCGCTTGCGTGAGAAACCAGACGACGGGGTGCTTGCTCAGTCGGCGGTGCCTCGGGACGAGACGTCGGCGCGGGCTTGTTTGTAGTCGGCGCCAGTCGCAGTAGCCCCGGCAGCCGCTCGGGCGCCAGCTGCGAGGAAGACCTGCTCGAACCCGGATGGCGTGTACATCTCCAGCACCCGCGCGAATCCGTCCCCGGCGTTCCAGATCTGGTGGCTCGCCCCCCTCGGCGCGATTAGCACGCCGCCCGGGCCGGCCAGCTGTTCGACCGCTCCAACCCGGCAGCCGACCCTGCCGTCGATCACGATCGTCAGCTGGTCTTCGTTGTCGTGAACATGCTCGTCGACGACCAGGTGTGGCGGCATGTCGGCTGCGAGCACGACAAGACGACCCTCGGTGTCGGGCCCGGTGACGACCTGCCGAAATGGCGTGCCGACAATGGGCTCGCCCTGGCCCCACTCGACGATCTCGCTCACTGTCTCGTGCTCCACGGCTGCTCCTCCCGTTCGATCACTAGTCGCGCTCACTAGTGACTGACTCTAGTAATATCCCAATCGTGGCTCCTGTCAAGGGGGAACCAGTCGGAACCCGCAAGGAGAAGGCGGCCGCCACCCGCAGGCGGATGCTGGACGCCGCCTACCGGCTGTTCTGCGATTTGGGATATCGGGCCACGACGATGGAGGCCATTGCCGCCGAAGCGGGCGTCGCGGTGCAGACCCTCTACTTCACGTTCCACACCAAGGACGAGATGCTCCAGCAGGTCCACGACCGCACCGTGCTCGGCGACGAGGGCCTGCCCCCCCAGCTACAGCCGTGGTACCGCGCGGCCATGGACGAACCGGATCTCGGGCGCGCTCTGGAAATCATCGTCGATGGGACACAGCAGATCTTCGCCCGAGTAGCGCCGATGCTGCCGGTCTTCCACACGGTCGCCGCGGACCCAGCGGGCGAAGTGTGGCTTCGCGCCGAGCAGCTCCGCGTCGAGGGCTACGACGCCCTCCTGCGAGCCTTGGAAGCCAAGCGGCCCTTGCGTAAAGGCCTCCGTCACGTCGACGCACGCGACATCTTGTTCGTCGTGCTTGGGCCCGAGACCTACAGAGCCTTCGTCCAAGGTCGGCGTTGGACCGTCGCCCGCTGGGTCCGATGGACTGTCGCCGTCCTCGCCAGCGATCTCTTCGCCATCGACTATTCGTCGGCCTGATGGCGTTTCTCAAAGGGATGCCCCAGAACGCGCGTGGTGAAGCCCCTCTCCACCTGCCCCGGTACGCCGGCAGTGAGGCGCGCGCGATGCGGCTGTCGAGCTGAACAACGCGCAGTACCGTCACCGAC
>CADDZP010000461.1 GCA_902812475.1 Actinomycetota bacterium
CACGACGGCGGCTCGTCCGGCAGCGACGGCGGCCACTCCGGCCGCGGCTGACCCGCCTGACGCGTCCGACCGCCCCGACCGGCCTTGCTTGTGCTGAGTTGTTGGCGCTGAGCGCCAACAACTCAGCAAAAGCGATCGGCGGCGGCCACGAACCGTTACAGTGGACGATGTCATCGTGGGGACCGAGTACCGCATCGACGAGCTGGCCCGAGAAGCGGGCACGACCGTCCGCAACGTGCGCGCCTACCAGGACCGGGGCCTCCTGCCGCCGCCGCGGCGGTCGGGACGGGTCGGCCTCTACACCGAGGCGCACCTGGCCCGCCTCCGGCTGATCGGCCAGCTGCTCGAGCGGGGCTACACGCTGGCCAACATCGCCGAACTGATCTCGGCCTGGGAGCGGGGCCAGGACATCGGCGAGCTCCTCGGCCTGGAAGCGGCCCTCGTCCAGCCCTGGTCCGACGAGCAGGCGGGCTGGATCACCTTCGAGGAGCTGAGCGAGCTGTTCGGCGACGACCCGGAGGCCCTGCAGGAAGCCGTCAAGCTCGGGCTGCTCGAGCCCGACGAGACGGGCGCCCGCTTCCGGGTGCCCAGCCCCCGACTCCTCTACGCCGGAGCCGAGCTCGTGGCCGCAGGGATCCCCCTCGACGCCGTCCTCAACCACGCCCGCCAGCTGGCCCGCGACACCGACCGCATCGCCGCCCGCTTCGTCGGGCTCGTCGCCCAGAACGTGTTCGAGCCCTACGGCGACCGGCCCTTCCCGGCGGCCGACGTGCCCCGCCTGGCCGACCTCCTGCGGCGGCTCCGCCCGCTGGCCGAGATGACCGTCGACGCCTACCTGGCCCGGGCCATGCAGCAGCGCATGAACCACGAGCTGGGCGAGCACTACGACCGGCTGATGGGCACGCTCGGCGACAAGACACAAGCGTCGTGAGGCCCGCGGCTCTGAGAGCTCGCTGCGGCGACGCCCGCGGCTCTGAGAGCTCGCTGCAGTCACGTTGCTCGACGCCACTGTGACAGTTTATACTGGCACAGTCCTGGGATGTTTTGACGTAGCGCATCCCACGTCGGCGAACCCGGAGGAGAGCCATGCTTCTCGCTGCCCAGAGCCCCGGTACCGCAGCGCCCGCCCGTGGAGCCCCGCTCTCCGACCTCATCACGTTGACGATCGTCTTCGCCGTCGCCGCGCTGCTGCTGCTGGTCGTCTCGGTCGGGCACCGCCGCAAGCGCATCCCCCAGCTGCGGCGCCTGGCCGAGTTCGCCGAAGACGTCAGCGGCCTGCCGACGTGGGCGGCGCTGCCCAACGCCGTCGGCGCGACCAGCCTGATCATCGCCGCCTTCGGCTTCTACTGGGACGTCTCCTGGCACATCGACCGCGGCCGCGACCCAGGGGCACTGGCCAACCCGGCCCACTGGTTCATCATCGTGGGGCTGGCCGGCATCGCCCTCGCCGGCATCTTGTCGGTCGTTCTCGGTGACGAACGGTCGACCGGTTCCTCCGTGCGCTTCGGCCGTGAGTGGAACGTCCCCGTCGGCGGACTCCTCCTGAGCGTGTGCGGCTTGATCGCCCTGGCGGGCTTCCCGCTGGACGACATCTGGCACCGCCTGTTCGGCCAGGACGTCACGCTGTGGGGGCCGACCCACATCCAGATGGTGGGCGGGGCCTCGCTGGCCACCCTCGCCATGTGGGTTCTTGCCGTCGAGGGCGACCGGGCTGCCCGCGCCGACGGCAGGCCCATCGACCCCACGACCATGCTCCAGCTCCACATCTCGCTCGCCGGTGCCTTCCTCATCGGCATGTCGACGCTGCAGGCCGAGTTCGACTTCGGCGTGCCTCAGTTCAACCAGCTCTTCCAGCCGGCGATGATCATGCTGGCCGCCGGGATCGCTTTGGTGGCGGCCCGCATCCGCGTCGGCAGGGGCGGTGCGCTCGCCGCCACGGCCTTCTTCCTCGTGTTCAGAGGCGGGCTGACGTTGTTGATCGGACCCATCCTCGGGCGCACGCTTCTCCACTTCCCGCTGTACCTGGCCGAGGCCGCCATCATCGAGCTGGTCGCCCTGCGGGTCCGGCCCCGCCGTCACCCGCTCACGCTCGGGCTCTGGGCCGGTGTCGGCATCGGCACACTCGGCCTGGCTGCGGAGTGGGCCTGGAGCCACGTCTTCATGCCCCTGCCGTGGCACGCCTCACTGCTGCCGTGGGGCGCCGCCTGGGGCTTCGTCGGCGGCGTGTGCGGCGGCGTGATCGGGGGCCTCATCGGCCGGGCCATCAGCCCGCCGGCCGAGGACTTCCTCGTCGTGCGTCAGCGCCTCCCCCGCGGCGTCGGGGCCGCCGTTGCCGCTGCGGTCATCGCCATCCTGGCCCTGCCCCTCACGTCGACGGTCCATCCGGTCAGGGCGGACCTGGCGCTCGATCCGCCCCTCGGCATCCCCGGCGGCCGCGTGCACGTGACGATGCGACTGCACCCGGCGAACGCGGCGAAGGACGCCCAATGGTTCAACGTGACGGCGTGGCAGGGCGCCCGCAAGGGCAACGGCGGGCTCGTCATCAAGGACCTGCACGAGACGAGCGCAGGCGTCTATCAGACCGACGGCACCGTGCCCGTGTTCGGGGAGTGGAAGGCGCTCGTGCGCCTGCACAAGGGGCGCGAACTGATGGCGCTGCCGATCTACCTGGCCGCCGACCCCGCCATCCCCGCCGCCCAGGTGGCGCCGTTCTCCAACGTCACACGCGACTTTCAGCGGGAGAAGCGCATCCTTCAGCGTAAGGGGTGGGCGGCCAGCAATGGCTGGAGCGGCCCGCATACGCGGTCCTCGGCGCCCTCGCCCTCGTCTGGGTGGGTTCGCTCGGGTGGGGCCTGCGCCGGCTCGAGCGCGCCGTTCCACCCGACGTGCG
>CADDZP010000462.1 GCA_902812475.1 Actinomycetota bacterium
GCCGAGAACGCGAGCGGGAACGGCAAGAACGGTCACGCGTCGGCGACGGCCGCCGGCGAGCCGGAGATCGAGACCGGGCCCGACCGCGAGACCGGCCGCCACGGCATCGTCGTGTTCAGCCACCTGCGGTGGGGCTTCGTCTGGCAGCGCCCGCAGCAGTTCCTGAGCCGCTTCGCCAAGAAACACCCGATCCTGTTCATCGAGGAGCCGTTCTTCGACAAGCCCGACGGCGCCGAGGCCGAGGTGCAGTACCACAAGGTGATGCCGAACGTCACCGTCGCCTGCCCGCACGTGCCGGCGTCGTACGACCGGAACCCCGAGCTCCCGCAGATGCTCCAGGAGTGGGCGCACAAGGCGATCCACGACATGAACGAGGAGGGCGAGTTCGACCGCCCGCTGCTCTGGTACTACTCGCCGATGGACTCGAGCTGGTCGCTCGGCCACTTCGAGAACCGCGGGATCGTCTACGACTGCATGGACGAGCTCTCGCAGTTCACCGGCGCGCCCAAGCAACTCGTCGCCAACGAGGCGCGGCTGATCGAACACGCCGACGTCGTCTTCACCGGCGGCTACAACCTCGGCGACAAGAAGCGCAAGCAGCACCCCAACGTCCACACGTTCGGCTGCGGCGTGGAGTTCAACCACTTCAACAAGGCCGCCGACCCGACGACCGCGATTCCGCCGGACATCGACTTCATGAACCGCCCGATCATCGGCTGGTTCGGCGTCGTCGACGAGCGCGTCGACTACACGATGGTCGGCGAGATGGCGCGCAAGCGCCCCGACTGGTCGTTCGCGATGGTCGGTCCCGTCGTGAAGGTCGACCCGAACCTGCTGCCCCACGCCCCCAACCTCTTCTGGATGGGCGGCCGCGATTACCAGCAGCTGCCTAACTACGTGGCCGCGTTCGATGTCTGCATGATGTGCTTCGCGATCAACGCCGCGACCGAGTTCATCAACCCGACGAAGGGCTTGGAGTACATGGCGACCGGCAAGCCGGTCGTCGGAACGCACGTAAAGGACGTCGTGAACCAGTGGTCCGACATCGTGATGCTCGCCAAGGGGACGGATGAGTTCATCGCCCAGGTCCAGAAGGCGCTGAACCGCCAGGACCCCGACGTCGCGGCCCGAATTAAGAAGGGCCTGGAACTTGCTAAGCGGTCCAGTTGGGAAGGAACGGTGCGCACGATGCAGGGCCTGATCAAGGACGCGATCACCAAGCCCGACCGACGAAGCGGTAAGAAGATCGAGCCGATGGCCAAGGCCGAGCTCGAGTATCTCTACACGCACACGCAAGGGTCGTAATCGACCCGCCGCGCCAGGGTGGCGTGGTCAGGCACGCCGACCACGTCCGCCCGACACGACGAGTAAGAGCACGGACGAAGCAGGGAGCCGTACAAAGGAGATTGCGACCATGGTTGCGAACATCGACGCGAACGACGTCCAGATCAAGCCGGAAGAGAAGATCGTCATCATCGGCGCCGGCCCGACCGGCCTCGGCGCCGCGTACCGGCTCAAGCAGCTCGGGTACAAGAACTTCCAGGTCTACGACCGCCACCCCTACATCGGCGGGCTCGCCGCGAGCTTCACCGACGACAAGGGCTTCACGTGGGACATCGGTGGCCACGTGATGTTCAGCCACTACAAGTACTACGACCAGTGCTTCGACGACCTGATGGGCGACGAATACCAGATGAACATGCGCGAGTGCTGGCTCCGCATGTTCGACACCTGGGTCCCCTACCCGTTCCAGAACAACATCCGCTACCTCCCCAGGCAGGCGACGTACGAGTGCCTCGCCGGCTTGGTCGAGGCCCAGACGAAGCGCGACTACAAGGCCGCGACGAACTTCAAGGAGTTCATCGACGCCGTGTTCGGCGACGGCATCGCCAAGTACTTCATGATCCCCTACAACTTCAAGGTCTGGGCGCACCCCGCCGAGATGATGAACAAGGAGTGGATCGGCGAGCGCGTCGCCGTCCTCGACGTCAACCGCGCGATCAAGAACGTCGTCCTCGGCACCGACGACTTCGGCTGGGGCCCCAACAACCAGTTCAAGTTCCCCCTCAAGGGCGGCACCGGTGAGTTCTACAGGCGGTTCGGGAAGCCCCTCGAGGGTCACGTCAACCTGAACAAGACCGTCGACTTCGTCAACATGACGAAGAAGGAGGTCCGCTTCAAGGACGGCGACATCGTCCGGTACGACAAGCTGATCACCAGCATGCCGCTCGACAAGCTCTGCAACGACGTGATCAACGGCGAGATGCCCCGCGAGATCAAGCGGGCCGCCGCGGGCCTCAAGCACTCGGGCGGGTACATGATCGGCATCGGCATCAAGCAGCCGTGCCCCAGCACCAAGAGCTGGATGTACTTCCCCGAGGACAACTGCCCGTTCTACCGCGTCACGTACCTCAGCAATTACAGCCCGTACATGACGCCCGACAAGGACACGCACTACTCGCTGCTCTGCGAGGTCAGCTACAGCGAGTTCAAGAAGGTCAACGGCGCCACGGTCGTCGAGGACACGATCCAGGGCCTGATCAACGCGGGCATGCTGAAGGACGAGGACCGCAAGGACATTGTCAGCACCTGGGTCTACAACGCCGAGTACAGCTACCCGACGCCGACCGTCGAGCGCGACGGCATCCTCTCGCAGGTCATCCCGTACCTCGAGCGGCACGACATCTACTCCCGCGGCCGCTTCGGCATGTGGAAGTACGAGGTCGCGAACACCGACCACTCGCTCATGCAGGGCGTCGAACTGGTCAACCGGCTGGTCCTCGGCGAGCCGGAGTCGACGATCGGCATCAAGTACGAGTCGACGCTCGACGGCCGCAACGCCGCCAGGCACGAGCGCTCGCACCTCGCCGGCTCCGGCGACCCCAAGAA
>CADDZP010000463.1 GCA_902812475.1 Actinomycetota bacterium
GTGCCGACATGGTGCGGATCGTCAAGATCCTCCAGTCGTTCTGCTCGTACATCGTCATCGACACGCCCGCACACTTCAACGATGTGGTCCTCGCTCTCCTCGAGGAGAGCGACGACATTCTCCTCATCTCCGGGATGGACATCCCGAACATCAAGAACGTGAAGCTCGGGTTGCAGACGCTCCGGCTGCTCAATATTCCGGTGAGCAAGCTGAAGTTGGTGCTGAATCGCTCGAATTCGAAGGTAAAGCTCGACATCGGCGAGGTCGAGAGAACTCTGCAGATGAAGGCAGACGCGCTGATTCCCAGCGACATCCTGGTGCCCCAGTCGGTGAACAAGGGCGTGCCGGCAGTTCTCGACGCGCCCAAGTCCAGCGTCAGCAGAAGTTTGGAGCAGCTCGCCGGCCTCTTCGTCGACAGCAAGGGCAAACGAGCGCGTCGCTAGGCGAGAAGGAAACTCAACATGTCATTGACCAAGCGCCTCCACGAGGTCCGCACGCCCGCGGGTCCCAGCCGCCGGGATCCCGTACTGGACGACCTTCGCCGGAAGATCCATCACCACCTGATCGACGAGCTCGGTCCCCTGCTCTACGACCGTCGCATCAACGAGGACGATCTCCGCGTCAGAGTCCAGGACCAGTTGCAGAAGGCCCTCGCCCGCGAGAAGGCGCCCCTGTCGGCCGCCGACAAGGCTCAGCTCCTCCAGGACGTCTCCGACGACATCCTGGGGTACGGCCCCATCGACCGCTACCTCAACGACGCCGAGATCACCGAGGTCATGGTGAACGGCCCTCATCGCATCTACGTGGAGCGGGCCGGCAAGATCGAGACCGTCCCCGCGCAATTCGTCGACGAGGATCACCTCCGCCGCATCATCGACAAGATCGTCGCCCAGGTCGGCCGGCGCATCGACGAGGCGACCCCTATGGTCGACGCACGTCTGCCCGACGGCTCCCGTGTGAACGCCGTCGTGCATCCGCTGGCAATCGGTGGGCCGTTCCTCACCATCCGAAAGTTCGCCAAGGATCCCTTCACAATCGAGGACCTCATCGGGTTCGGCACGCTCGACGCGGCTACCGCCCGATTCCTCGAGGCCTGCGTCGTCGGCCGCCTCAACGTGATCGTGTCCGGCGGGACCGGTACCGGTAAGACCACCACGCTCAACGTGCTGTCGGCGTTCATCCCGGACGACGAGCGCATCGTCACGATTGAGGACGCCAAGGAGCTCCAGCTCCACCAAGACCACGTGCTCGCCATGGAGGCCCGCCCGCCGAACATCGAGGGCAAGGGTCAGGTGACGATCCGCGACCTCGTTCGCAACTCCCTGCGTATGCGCCCCGACCGCATCGTGGTCGGTGAGGTGCGCGGTGGTGAGGCGCTCGACATGCTGCAGGCGATGAACACCGGCCACGACGGGTCGATCACCACCGTCCACTCCAACACGCCTCGTGACGCCCTGGCCCGCATCGAAACCATGACACTGATGTCGGGGTTCGATCTGCCCGTGCGGGCGATCCGCGAACAAATGTCGTCCGCCCTCGACCTCATCGTCCACCTGACGCGGCTCCGGGACGGGACCCGCCGCATCACGCACGTGACCGAGGTGCAGGGCATGGAGGGCGACGTCATCACGCTGCAGGACGTCTTCCTGTTCGACTTCGGCATGGGGATCGACCAGAACGGCCGCTTCAAGGGCCACCTCAAGGCCACCGGGATCCGACCTCGCTTCGCCGAGAAGCTGGCCGACCTCGGCGTCAAGCTCGGCGCCGAGTTGTTCGCCACGCAGGGCATGACCAAGCGGGCGGTGGGACGGCGATGAAGCGCCGCACCGCCCTCGCCGTCCTCGGTCTGGTGGTTGTCGCCCTGGTCGGCTTCGGCGCCCGGCCGGCGTTCGCCGACGAGCTGGTCATCCGCAAGGTCGACACGAGCAAGTTCCCGACGGTCGTCGTCTCGGCCCAGCTCAACGGCGCGCCTGCCAATCTGGCCGACCTCCACCTGCGTGAGAACGGCCAGCTCATTCCCAAGTTCGAGGCCGTGCCGTTGGCGAACACGGGCACGCCGGTGGGCGTCGTCCTGCTGATCGACACGTCGGGGTCGATGAACCAGAACGGCAAGCTCGATGCGGCCAAGGCCGCAGCCCGGCAGTTCGTCCAGACCCGCCAGGCGAACGACCAGATCGCCCTCGTCAGCTTTGCCAGCCAGCCGCGAGTCGTCGTCAACTTCACCAACGATGCGGGCTCGCTGATCAACGGCATCAACGGCTTGACGGCCACCGGCGAGACGGCCCTGTGGGACGGGGTGCGGACGGGTGTGGGCCTGTTCGGCGATCATCCCAACCTCCAGCCCAACGTCGTCATCCTGAGCGACGGCGCCGACACCGTGTCGACGTCGAAGTTCGACCAGGCCAAGAGCGCGGCGCAGGCGGCCCACGCCACCGTGGACGCCGTCGGCTTGCAGGGCGGCGACTTCGACGGCACCGCTCTCCAGGATCTCTCCAGTGCGACTCAGGGCCAGTACCTCGCCACGGCGGACCCGCGTGCGCTGAGCAACCTGTACGCCGAGGTGCAACGCTCGCTGCAGAACCAGTACCAGATCACCTACACGTCCACGAGCACGGCCGCTACCGTCGACGTGCAGCTCACGTTCGGGACTCTCCAGGCCAGTGCGAGTGTTCCCGCCGGCGGGGTGGCGCAGGGCCAGACGGCCCAACCGCACATCGTCGACTCCAAGGGCGGCACGTTCGGCTTCCTGGGCGGCAGTGCCGGCAAGTGGATCGCCGTCGCCCTCGGTCTCGCCGCCGCCGGCCTGCTCGCCTACGGCATCACGCTCGTCGCCGTGCGCGAGCGGTCGACGCTCGAGGCGGTCCTCCAGCCCTACAGCGGTGAGGTCG
>CADDZP010000464.1 GCA_902812475.1 Actinomycetota bacterium
GGCCCGCCACGACCCTCGCTCGGGGAACGCGGGCGGACTCGGCCGCCGCGTCGCGCAGCGCGGCCAAGGGGCGCACCCTCGAGGCCCGGAGTGCCGGCGCCACGCCGGTGACCAGCGTCACGCCGAGACCGACGCTGAGGGCGATGATCACCGTGCTGGGCTTGAACACGAGGCCGCCGGCGGGCAAGGCGAAGCCGATGGCGTCGAACAGCCCCTTGAGGAGGCCGGCGATGGCGACCCCGCCCAGCAGCCCGGCGACCGACGCCACGGCCCCCGCGACGAGCGACTCGGCGAGAACCGAGGCGAGCACCTGGCGCCGGGTGGCGCCGACGGCGCGCAGCAGCGCCGATTCGCGCGTCCGCTGGGCGGCGATGATCGAGAACGTGTTGTAGATGCTGAAGGCGGCCACGAGCAGGGCGATGCCCGCGAACACGACCAGGAAGGTGCGCAGGAAGTTGAGGAACGTCCGGTTCACCTCGGCCGTGTTCTCGGCCGTGAACTGGGCGCCACTGACGGCCTGTGTGCCGGGGGGCAGGACCCTGGCAAGACGGTGCACGAGCTCGGTCTGCGACACGCCGGGCGCCGCCTTGACGAGGATGCTCGACACCATGCCCGGCTTCGCCTCCAGGCGCTGCTCCGCGGCGGCGAGCGTGAACGCCGTGAACGTCGCCGTACCGAAGCCGTCCTCGGAACCGAAGGTGGCGATGCCGACGACGCGCACCGGCACCGGGTCGGGCGTCCGCACTGTCGTGGTGTCACCCACGTGGAGGTCGCCGTCCTTGGCTGCGCCGCGGTTGATGACGACCTCGTCGGCCGACTGCGGCGCCCGGCCCTCGACCAGCCGGTACGGGTTCAGCTCGGGATCGGTGATCCAGTTGCCGGCCAGGCGGGGCGGACCGTTCCCGCCCAGGGCCTTGCCGTCACGTCCGATGAGAGCGCCGTAGCCCTCCACTGACGGCTCGACGCGGGCGACGCCATCGACCGTTCGGACTGTCTGTGCCATCGAGGCGGCGATGGGGGGCCGGCTGGCTCGGGCACGGTCGCTGGAGATCGACGTCGTGCTGCGGACGACGGCGTCGGTACCTCGGGTCACGCTCGAGAACAGCGTCTGGAAGTTCGCACTGAGCGTGTCGCCGAGGGCGAGCGTCCCGGAGAGAAACGACACGCCGAGGAACACGGCGAGGAAGATGCCGGTCAGGCGGCGTCTGCGGGCCCAGGCGCTCTTGATGGTGGTCGAGATCATCGCCGCGCCTCAGTCCCCGAAGGCCTTCATGCGGTCGAGCACCCGCTCGGCTGTGGGGTCGACCATGTGGTCCACGACCCGACCATCAGCCAGGAAGACCACGGCGTCGGCGTAGCCGGCGGCCACGGGATCGTGCGTGACCATGACGATGGTCTGGCCCAGCTCCTCGACGGAGTGGCGCATGAACGAGAGCAGGGCGCCGCCGGCGCGGGAGTCCAGGTTGCCGGTCGGCTCGTCGGCGAAGACGATCTGGGGCCGCGTCACCAGCGCCCGGGCCATCGCCACCCGCTGCTGCTGGCCGCCCGAGAGCTCGCTCGGCCGGTGTGACAGCCGGTCCCCCAGGCCGACGGTGTCGACCACGGCGTCGAGCCACTCGGGGTCGGGCTTCTGGCCCGCCAGCGTCAAGGGCAACGTGACGTTCTCCAGGGCGGTCAGCGTGGGCAGCAGATTGAACGACTGGAAGACGAAGCCGACCCGCTGACGGCGAAGGAGCGTGAGCTCCTTGTCGGACAGCTCACTGAGGTCGTCGTCGCCGAGGAACACGTGTCCGGACGTGAGCTCGTCCAACCCGGCCATGCAGTGCATGAGCGTCGACTTCCCCGAGCCGGACGGCCCCATGACGGCGGTGAAGCGTCGGCCGGGAATCTCCAGGGTGACGTGCTCGAGGGCGACGACGGCGGTCTCGCCGCGGCCGTAAACCTTGGTGGCGTCGACAGCGCGGGCGACGGTGCCGGCCCGCCGTCTCGTGGTGAGTGTGGTGGCGTTCGATCCCATGGGGCCATTGTCGGGATCGGCGGCCGGCGCATCGTCGGCCGGGCGGAGGTTCCCTGCTACGCCGGGAGGCGCAGCGGGCCGGTCAGCCGAGCCACCCCGGGCGTACGAGGCCCGACTCGTAGGCCAGGACGACGAGCTGGGCCCGGTCGCGCGCGCCCAGCTTGATCATCGCCCGGCTGACGTGGGTCTTGGCCGTGGCCGGGCTCATGATCAGCCGCTCGGCGATCTCGTCGTTCGACAGTCCCTCGCCGACAAGCGCCACGACCTCACGCTCGCGCTCGGTGAGGAGGTCGAGGTCGGCAACGGGCGCCGGTTGGCGCGAGCGAGTCGCGAACTCGGCGACGAGGCGCCGCGTCACGCCGGGCGACAGGAGGGCGTCACCTCGCGCGACAGCGCGCACCGCCTGCACGAGCTCGGCCGGGTCGGTGTCCTTGACCAGAAAGCCGCTCGCACCGATGCGCAGTGCCTCGAAGACGTACTCGTCGAGATCGAAGGTGGTGAGGATGACGATGCGCACGTTGCCCAGACGCTCGTCGCCGGTGATGGCCCGCGTCGCCTCCAGGCCGTCTGTGCCGGGCATGCGGATGTCCATCAGCATCACGTCGGGCCGCTCGCGTCGGGCGACGCGCACCGCCTCGTCGCCCTCGCTCGCCTCACCGACGACCTCGATGTCGTCCTCGGCGTCGAGCAGGGCGCGAAACCCGGCGCGCACGAGCGCCTGGTCGTCGGCCAGCGCCACCCGGATCATCGCTCGGCCTCGAGCGGCAGCGTGGCTCGAACCGCGAACCCGCCGCCCGGTCGGGGACCCGCTTCCAGACGACCGCCCAGCGCGGCGGCACGCTCGCGCATGCCGGCGATGCCGCTCCCGGC
>CADDZP010000465.1 GCA_902812475.1 Actinomycetota bacterium
GACTCTACGATGGCGACCCTGCAGAAACGGTTCCACCAACCAGTGTCTGAACCGTTCAGGTCCTCCACTATCCTGCCCAGCACCAGGGGGTGTAGCTCAGCCCGGTAGAGCGCTACGTTCGCAACGTGAACCCCCGAACACTTGTTTGATCAACGCTGAGAAGAGAGGAGGAGACTGCAAATCGAGAGGACGGTCAGTCCTCACGACACGGGGGTGTAGCTCAGTCCGGTAGAGCGCTGCGTTCGCAACGCAGAAGTCGGCGGTTCAAGTCCGCTCACCTCCACCACGACGTGGCAGTGCTGCCGCCCGCGGTCGCGGTATGCCGGCCCCCTGTCCCGGACTCGAACCGTCGATGTCCGCCAGGTCGAGGCGCCAGATATCGAACCGACGGTCGGGGCTGCATTTGGTCGCTTCCCGCGTTGGGACCATCCCAGACGCTGTGCAGGTCTACTACCGAGAGCGCGACGGGATGCTGGCGCTCTCATGCGCCCCGCCGTCGGCGCCCCGCTTGTTCATTCGACCAGGTGATGGTCCTGGAAGAGCCGCATCACGCCAAGCGACGACGGCCAGCCAGATCATCCAAGTAACGCTGACGACCCACGCGACCACGATCAGGAGATCGTGCGTTCCCGAGAACCCGTCGGAGCCCACGACGCCACCCTGCACGAGATAGATGAGGCCGGACAGGCCCATCAGATAGCCGATCGGCCGCGGGATCCCGACGGACAGGAGCACTGCTGTGGCCAGCAAAAGCAGCGCGAGCCCCAGCGCGTAGTCCAGGTAGCTCCTGACCCCCCATTCGAGCCAACGCATCGCCTCTGCGCTCGCGAAGCGCGCAACCTTGTCAGCACCCGCAGCGCCGACCCATGCGCTATCTGCTTGCTTGTTCCCGACGCCGTCTACCGCCTGTAGGACGCCATACAGCGCCAGCGATGCCACCGCCGAGGCGGCGCCGAATCGAGCGGCCAACCTCGCGCGCACGTCGTCAGCCCTCAGCGCAAAGGGCAAGGCGACAAGCCCCATGAGCAGGATGGCGACGCCCGCAAACTGGGCGACGTGCACGACCTTCCAGCTGCCGCTGTGGGCGTATTCAGCAAACACAGCGGCGTGGCTATTCGCATCTCCATCGGCGTGGAATTGAGTGACGACGATGTAGAGGAACTGGCCGACGAGCAAGAGGGTCGCCGAAAGACGTAGCGACGTGCTGTCGACCATGACGCTCATGCGATCGCTGACAGCGGACATGCTGAGACACCCCTCCTCACGGTTAACGCAGCACCGAGATACGGCGTGTCCAGGGGCAACTGATGCTGAACCCCTGCCGCTCAGGGCGGCGTCGTATACGCCGTGCGCGACCTAGTGCGCGTGGTCGCGAGACCTTCTACCCTCCAGCTGCGTCGGATAACGACATCGAGTGATGTTCGGATGCCGATCCCGCCCCTGGCGCTTGCCTGTTACGCCTCCAACGGGGCAGGGCCCGTCACGAGTCAACTACTTGTGACGGGCTCGCCCCTTCTTGCTCAGGCTGGCGATGCGGCGGGCGGCTTCGCCCACTCGCTGTCGGGGCCCATCATCGCCTTGAGGAACTCGACGATGTCGGCGGGCGCCTTCGTCGGCGAACCCGCGTCGTACGGCGGCTGCGGGTCGTACTCGATCCCGAGCTGCGCGGTCTGGGCGGCGACGGGGCCGTACATGCGGTCCATGAGGGTCAGCCCCATGTCGATGCCGCTCGACACGCCTGCGGCGGTGACGACCTTGCCGCGCGGCACGACGCGGTCGTGGACGTAGTGGGCGCCCATCTCGTTGAGCTTGTCGGCCCACGCCCAGTGGGTCGTGGCATCGAGCCCGTCCAGCACGCCTGCGGCCGCCAGGTAGATGGCGCCCGTGCACACGCTGGTCGTCCACGTCGTGGTCGGATGCACCTTGCGGACCCAGTCGACGATGCGCTGGTCGAGCTCGCCGGTCTTGCCGCCCGCCACGACGATCACGTCCGGCGCGGTCACCTCGAAGAGGCTCTTCTCGGCGACCAGTTGGGCGCGACCGGTGTGGTCGACGACCGGGCCGGCCTCGGCGGCGACCAAGACGGCTTCGTTCCCCGGGTTGTCCGCGAGCGTCTGGAACGGTCCGATGACGTCGAGGATGGTGAAGCCGGGATAGATGACGAATGCAATCTGCATGGCTAGAGGCCTTCCTTCTCGGAGACCGGGAAGCTGAACATCATCCCGGACTGGTTGTGTTCTGCGATGTGGCAGTGGGCCATCCACCGGCCCGGGTTCGAGACGTCTAGGAGGATGTCGACGGTCTCGTTGGCACGGATCAGCACTGTGTCCTTCCACACGAGATTCGCCTCCGGCTCGCCGTCACGGCTGAGCACCAGGAACCGCCCCGCGCCATGGATGTGGAAGGGATGGTGCATCGGGTGGTCCTGGTTGAGGTCGTTCTCCAGGCGGATCTTGACCTGGTCGCCCACGGTGAAGGACCAGTCGATCTCCCAGTTCGCCTTTCCGCTGTCGCCGTCGACGAGCTTCCAGATCATGTTGCAGGAGTCGGTCTGGGCGTTGATCTCGGGCATCAGGTCCTCCCACTCGAGGCCGTCGCCGGAATCGTGATGGTGGTCGTGTTCGTGGGCTGCGGGAGCTGCCGTCGGCGCCTCCCCGGTTGTCGGGACGAGCTTCATGCCGCAGTGCGGGCACGTTCCCGCTTCGGCGACGACATAATCGGGGTGCATGGGACAGGTCCACGCCGCCGGCGCCGGCTGCTCCATGGGCACGAGCTTCATGCCGCAGATCGGACACGTGCCGGGCTCGGAGCGCACGATCTCCGGATGCATCGGACACGTCCACGCCGTGGCCGTCTGTTGCTGGGCGTCGTCGCCGTACAGC
>CADDZP010000466.1 GCA_902812475.1 Actinomycetota bacterium
GCCCGTGGCCGACGTGATGGTGTTGGCCTTCACAGACGCGGGCCTGGATGGCGCCCCGGCCGCCGCCCCGGCGGTGGCTGCGCCGCCGGCCCCGGGTGCCGCTTCGTCCGACGGGCGCCAGCCCTGCGCCCACCACTTCGTGAGCAGCTGCTCGGCCTGTTTGCCCTTCGGCGACATGTCGGTGTCGCCCGCTTCCTGGTCGGTGCCTCGCCACTGCCACCAGATGACGCCAAGCCACCATGGCTGGTTCGTGAACGTCTCGAGCAGTGCCTGGTAGGCGTTGGCCTGCGTTGCCTGGTCGGGGGTGGCGCTGTCCCACTCGAACCATGGGTGGGCCACGGCGGTGGTCGACGACCGGTAGCCGACCTCTCCGATCAAGACGCCCTTCCCGGTGCTCTTGGCCAGAGCTTGGACCTTGGCAAACCAGTCGGTCCCGCGCCATGGGTCGACTTGTGATGAGCGCCACGCCTTCTTGATGGTGGCCACGCTGGGGCTGGCTTCGGTGGTCAACGGGAAGTACGCCGACACTGTCACGAGGTCGAGGGCATCCCAGAAGGAGACATCGTCGGTCGCGTCCCAGTTCGGTTGGTAGGTCACCAATCCCGTGAATCCAGCCTCGCGAACCCGGTCCCTGATGTGGAACCAGTCGTCGCGATATGTCTGCAGATGGCTCATCTCGCTACCAAGAAAGACGAGCCATACTCCGGCCTGCTGCGCCAGCCCGGCGTAGTAGCTCACCATGTCGCCGTAGGACCTGAGGAATGCGTGGGGGTCCGACGGTTGCAGGTCGCCACGCCAGCCATACCGGCAGTTCTGCGTGTCGTTGCACCAAACCTTGGGCATCAGCACGACCTTGAGGCCCACGGCCTGGGCCTTCTTGATGTCGCCGAGGAGCACGCTGTCAGGCGTCGTGCCAGACGAGCGGTGCACGCTGTTGGCGTCGTAGCCATCGGCGACCCACCAGACGTCGAGGTACGCCACGTTGGCGCCCGTCTGGGCGACACGCTCGAATTCGGTGGGACTCACATTGGACTGGAACGCCAGTCCCTGCACCAGACCGTTGACCGCCGGGGCCGGCTCAGACCCGACGACGGCGCCGCCGAGGACCCAGAGCAAGGTCGCCACGAGCAGGCCCACCACGACCCGCCGCCATCCGCGCCCCATGGTGTGAGGGTAGACGACCCGTTTTGAGCGGACTAAGCGGGTTCGGCGGCTTAGGCGCTGCCGCGCCGAATGCCGGCCCGGCGCAGGACTGCGGGGTCGACGCCGAGCTCCCGCCACGCCGCGTAGGCGATGCCTTTCCGTCTGCTGTAGTCGGGCGCAGCCTTCACGAATTCGTCTTCGAGCTCTTGGAGATCGACCGTGCTGTCAGCCGCCTCGAGTTGGCGCTGAATGTCCATACGCTCCTGCACCAATTGCAGGCGGGTCAGGGGGTCGGCATCGGGGAGCTTGTCCTCGATGGCCTCCAGGCGCTTGTGCATGGATTCCGGCGTGCGTTTGCGTCCTCGCCGAGGCTTGTGCGCCTCCAGCGCTTCGAGATATCGCCGGACCGCTCTTCCCTGTTCACGCCCTTCGGCCAAGGCGGCCTTATGGGTCTCGGACATCGGCGTTCTTGCGCTCTTCGCTTTGGCAGGCATTTGCCTGATTGTTGACCATCGACCGCCCGTATTCAAGACACCGTCATTCCGCGCTTGCATTCGGGCGCCCTCACGGGGGCTTCACGGACCGTCAATTCGGCAGATGCCTCGGATACCGTGAGGCCGTGCTCGCCGCCGGCGCCCTTCACCGCTCGCTCGGGCTGACCGACGACGAGCTGCTCGCCATCGAGCAGATCCTTGGTCGGGAGCCCAACGAGCTCGAGCTGGCCATGTACGCCGTGATGTGGTCCGAGCACTGTTCCTACAAGTCGTCGCGCGCCCACCTCGGCCGCCTTCCGACCGAAGCGCCGTGGGTCCTCGTCGGCCCGGGTGAGAACGCCGGGGTGATCGACGCCGGCGACGGGATCGCCGTGGCCGCCCGCATCGAGAGCCACAACCACCCGAGCGCCGTGGAGCCCCACCAGGGCGCAGCAACCGGCGTCGGCGGCATCCTGCGCGACATCTTCACGATGGGCGCCCGCCCCATCGCCACCCTCGACCCGCTGCGCTTCGGCCCGCTGACGACGCCGCGGGCGCGGTGGCTGTTCGAGGGCGTCGTCAACGGCATCTCGAGCTACGGCAACTCGGTGGGCGTGCCGACCGTCGGCGGCGAGGTGGTCTTCGACGAGTGCTACGCCGAGAACCCCCTCGTCAACGTCATGTGTGTCGGGGTGATGCCCAAGGACCACCTCGTCCTCGGGCAGGCGTCGGGCGAAGGCAACCTGGCCGTGCTCCTCGGGTCCACGACGGGCCGGGACGGCATCGGCGGCGTGAGCGTGCTCGCCTCGGCCGGCTTCGGCGACGACGACCAGGCCAAGCGGCCCAGCGTCCAGGTGGGCGACCCCTTCGAGGAGAAGCGCCTGATCGAGGCGTGCCTGGCGCTCTACGACGCCGGGCTCGTCGTCGGCATCCAGGATCTGGGCGGCGCCGGGCTGACGTGCGCGACGAGCGAGACGGCGTCCCGGGGCGGCATGGGCATGGACGTCGACGTCGACGCCGTGCCCCGTCGCGAGCCGGGGATGCAGCCCTTCGAGGTCATGACCAGCGAGTCCCAGGAGCGCATGCTCGCCATCGTGCGGCCCCACGACCTGGACGCCGTCATCGAGCTGTGCCGGCGGTGGGAGGTCCGGGCGACGGTCATCGGGCGTGTGACGGCCACGGGCCGGCTGCGCATCTTCGCCGACGGCGATGTCGTGGCCGACGTGCCCGCCGCCTCGCTGCACGAGGACACCCCGCTGTATCAC
>CADDZP010000467.1 GCA_902812475.1 Actinomycetota bacterium
CGTTCACCGACGACGAGCCGGTGCGAGACGCGAAGCACACCGATGGGCCCCCGGTCGCCGTCGAGGGTGGCGACCATGGCGTCGACCGGCGTCGTGCGTGTGCGCAGGGCGTGCAAGCGGCTCCGCTTGACGACGCGCCCGTCGTACACGAGCACGCCCTGGCTGTCCGACGCCAGGCTGGCCATGACCAGGTCGGCCGGGTCGAGGTCGGCCCGCCCCAGCGGGCGCACGCCCCCGTCGGCATCGACCACGGCGCGCAGGGCCCGGCTGCCGTCGCCGCCGGGAAACAGCAGCAGCTCGGCCCACTGCGCTCTGAACATGCCGCACATCTCGGCCAGGAGCCGGGCGGTCGCCTCGGCCACGTCCTTGGTGCCCTGCAGCAGCTGGGCCGACTGGTACAGGAACTGCAGGCCGGTGCGCTTGTCCCGCTCGGCCAGGTAGGCGCGGTAGGCGACGACGACGATCACCAAGGGGACGGCCAGGGCCCAGGCGTTGGCGGGATGGTCCCATGCCAGGCTCACGGCCACGAGCCCGAGGCTGGCGTTGACGATGGTGGCGATCCCGCCGAGGACGACGACTTCCTTGACCGACCCCACCGGCAGTTGGCCCTGGCAGATGGCGATCACGGTCTGGACGGCAACGGCGCCGACCAGGGCGCTCACGAAGGCGGCGGCCACGAGCGGGATCCATGTCCCGCCGTCGATGCCGGCCGTGGGCTCGGCCACCAGCGCGTGGAAGACGAGCTCTGCCAGCACGGCGCCGACGGCGAAGTGGGCGAGGTTGAAGCACAGCTTGGTGGGGCGCTGTCGCCGGTGCACCACGAGGGCGGCGCCCGCGCCGAGCAGGTAAGCGGTCACGAGCCCGCCAGGGGCGAGGAAGAACAGCCCGACGACGAGGGGCACCTCGCTGAGGGAGAACGTGTGGGCGTCGCCCCGCCGGTAGACGTGGACCACGTTGGCCTCGGCCAGGTAGAAGGCGGCGGCCACGAGCAGCCACGGCACGTTGGCGTGCGACGACACGGCGCCGAGGTGGCGCAGCGCCGTCGCCCAGCCTGTGATGGCGATGAGCGCGAGCAGTGCGGTCAGTCCCCAGACGCCGGCGGCCCGCAACCGAGGGCCTCCCATCTCAGCCGCCCCAGTGGCTGTTCGACTGGTCCTCACGGGAGCAGTTCTTCTTCGTGCAGACCGTCGTCGTGCTGCCCCACGAGCCGCTCGACCAGCTGGACCCCGACCACGAGCTCCCCGACCAGCTGGAGCCCGACCAGGAGCTGCCCGACCAGCTGGACCCGGACCAGCTGGACCCGGACCACGAGCTGCCCGACCAGGTGCTGCCGTTCCACACGCCGCCGCTCCAGCTGCTGCCGGCCGCCTCGACCGACGCGATGGACCGCGAGTCGAAGGCGTGTCCCATGATGTCCTGCTCGCCGGTCAGCGCCACGTTGTTCTGCACGAGCCGCAGCGAACCTCGGGCCGCGTCCAGGGAGCCGGCGCCCTTCGACGCTGCCCACGCCTGGGGCGTCTCGGGGGTCGGAGCGGCAAGGGCGGCGCCGAGGTTGACGAGGCCGGCCCCCTGGGCACGGACGTCGGCGCCGGGAATGGCCGACGCCGTTAACACGAGCAACGCCTTCACCTGGTCGGGGGTCAGGTCGGGGCGCTGCTGCAGCAGGTCGGCGACGACGCCGGACACCACGGCGGTCGCCTGGGACGTGCCGCTGCCGCGGAACAGCTTGGCGGTGACGCGCGCCGACGGGTAGGTGGTGTCGATGTAGGAGCCGGGGTCGCGGAGACTGACGATGGACTTGCCGGGCGCCACGACATCAGGGTTACGGGTGCCGTCGCCCCAGCTGGAGAACGTCGAGACGCTGTCGTCGGACACGTCGGCCGTCCCCTTGGCGTCGTCGGAGCCGACGGCGATGACGTAGGGGTCGGTCGCCGGATCGGTCAGACGGCCGAGATCGGTGCCGTGGTTGCCGGCCGCGGCGACGACGGCGATGCCTGCCTTCCACGCCACCTCGGCTGCGTAGGCGAGGGGGTCGTCGACGTAGCTCTGCGAGGAATCGGTGCCGAACGAGAGGTTGAGCACGCGCACGTTCATGCCGTTGTCGTTGCGGTGCTGCACCACCCAGTCGACGGCGGCGATCACCTGGGAGACGTCGACGGCGCCGCCGGCGTCGGCGACCTTGACGTTGAGAAGCCGAGCGTCGGGTGCCAACCCCGTGAAGTCGCTGCTGCCCTTGGGCCCCCCGTTGCCGCCGATGATCCCGGCGATGTGCGTGCCGTGGCCGTAGTAGTCGACGTACGACGAGCGAGTCTTGGCCTGGGAGTCGAAGGAGATGTCGGGCCCGTTGACGACCTTGCCCGCCGTGGTGAGCCCGTTGACGGGGGAGATGCCCGAGTCGACGACGGCCACGTCGACGCCCTTGCCGGTCGTGTTGGCGGCGGCGCCGGTCGTGGCGTTGACGCTGGTCGCCGTGTTCTCGAGCGAGCCGGCATCGCCGGCGGAGTCGAAGCTGGCGTCGGCGAGGGTCAGGCCGGCGTCGGGGGTGACGGAGCGGACGCCGCTCCCGTTGCGGACGGCGTCGAGGCGGGTGCTCGGCACCGTCGCCACCACCCCGCCGACGGCGTCGAGGCGGCGCTCGACGGTGCCGCCCACGCGGGCGACGGCCGAGGCGGCGTCTGTCGTCCGACCGAGGACAACGACCCGCGTCGGCGTCGCGTGGACGACCGGTTGGGCTCCAGCGAAGGCGGCCGTGCCGCCGACTGCCGTGCACAGGGCCGCGAAGGACCCAAGGATGCGCCGTCGTGCCATCTGCTCTTCCCCCTTGCCCACCGTCGCCACGGTGG
>CADDZP010000468.1 GCA_902812475.1 Actinomycetota bacterium
CGTGGCGCCGGCGGTCGCTGCGACCGCAGCGACCGCCGGCGCCACGTCGGGGACCCACAGCCTCACCCGGTGGCGGCGGCCGTCGACCTCGACGTCGACCTGGCGCTCGACCAACTGCTCGCCATCGGCCTCGGGCGGCGGGGCAGGCTTGGCCGGCGCCTCGACACCCGAGAGGTCAAGGCGCTCCTCGACCCACTTGGTCGAGTGCTTGACGGCGATGAAGTCGGGATGGGTCAGGATCGCCAGGTGGGCGGGGATGGTCGTGGCCACGCCCTCGATCTCGGTCTCTTCCAGGACCCGGATCATGCGCCGGCGGGCGTGCTCACGGTCCTGGCCCCAGACGATGATCTTGGCGATGAGGTTGTCGTAGAACTGGCTGACGGTGTCCCCGCTGTCGTAGCCAGCATCGGTGCGGGTCGCGTAGCCGTCGGGCCGCTGGAACTTGGTGATCGTCCCCGGCGACGGCAGGAACCGGCCCTTGGCCGGGTTCTCGGCGTTGATGCGGCACTCGATGGAGTGGCCGCGGCGCTCGATGTCGTCCTGGTCGAACGGCAGCGGTTCACCCGACGCCACGCGGAGCTGGTGTTCGACGAGATCGAGACCGGTGACGAACTCGGTCACCGGGTGTTCGACCTGCAGGCGGGTGTTCATCTCCAGGAAGAAGAACTCGCCGTCCTGGTAAAGAAACTCGACGGTGCCGGCGTTGACGTAGCCGCACGCCTTGGAGACGTCGACCGCGGCCTGGCCCATGGCCTGGCGGATGTCGTCGGGGAAGTCAGGCGCCGGGCTCTCCTCGATGAGCTTCTGGTGGCGGCGCTGGGACGAGCAGTCCCGCTCGCCCAGCCACACTGTGTTGCCCTGGGTGTCGGCGATGACCTGCATCTCGATGTGGCGGGGCCAGGTCAGGTAGCGCTCGAGGTAGCACTCGGACCGTCCGAAGCCCTTGAGGGCCTCGTTCTGGGCGGACTCCAGGGCGGCGGCCGCCTCCTTGGCCGACGGGACGACGCGCATCCCCCGGCCCCCGCCGCCGTAGGCGGCCTTGATGGCGACCGGCCATCCGAACTCGTCGCCGAAGGCGATCACCTCGTCGGCGGACTGGAGGACCTCCGAGCGCCCCGGCACGCCGGCGACGCCGCCCCGCTCGGCGGCGAGGCGGGAGCTGATCTTGTCGCCCATGATCTCGATGGCCTCGGCCGGCGGCCCGATGAAGACGACGCCCTCGGCCCTGATGGCCCGGGCGAAGTCGGCGTTCTCGGAGAAGAAGCCGTAGCCGGGGTGGACGGCCTGGGTGCCGCTGCGGTGGATGACGTCGAGGATGGCCTCCGTGTTCAGGTAGCTCTCGGCCGCCGTCCGCCCGCCGAGGGCATAGGCCTCGTCGGCCAAGCGCACGTGCATGGCGTCGCGGTCGAGGTCGGAGAACACGGCGACGCTGGTGACCCCGAGCTCGCGCAAGCTGCGAACGACCCGCACGGCGATCTCACCGCGATTGGCAACGAGAACCTTGTCGAACATGGGCGCCCTATGGTTAGCAAATCGTCTCGATCGACTGGGAAGTCCGTCGCTTCGACGAGCTCGACTCCACGAACCGCTATCTGATCGACGAGGCCCGGGCCGGCGCGCCCGAGGGCGTGGTCGCCGTGGCCGACCGTCAGACGGCGGGCCGGGGGCGGCTGGAGCGCACGTGGGAGGCGCCGTCTGGCTCGGCCCTGCTCGTGTCGGTCCTGCTGCGGCCGAACCTGCTCCCGACCCACGTGCACAGCACGACCATGGCCGCGGCCATCGCCGCGTCCGACGCGTGCGAGGAAGTCGCCGGTTTCCGGCCCGAGCTCAAGTGGCCCAACGACGTGGTGGTGTGGGACAGCAGGGTGGTTGGCGACCGCAAGCTGGCCGGGCTGCTGGCCGAGGCCGAACTGTCCGTCGACACCGTCGACGCCGTCGTCGTCGGCATGGGGCTGAACGTCAACTGGGACCGGCCGCCTCCGGGCCTGGAGGACATCGCCATCGCCGCCAGCGAGGTCGTCGGCCATCCTGTCGACCGCGACGCGTTGCTCGATCGCTTCCTCGAACGCTTCGCCGAGCACTACAGCGCCCTGGTCGAGCCCGGCGGCTGGCGGGGCACGCTCCTGAACTACCGGCGCCTGTGCTCGACACTCGGCAAGCGCGTTCGGGTCGACCTGGCGGGCGAGAGCTTCACGGGCAAGGCCGTCGAGATCACCGGTGAGGGTCACCTAGTGGTCAAGGCCGACGACGGCGAGGTGCACCGGGTGGCCGCCGGCGACGTCGTCCACCTCCGCCCCGCCTGACAATCGCGGATCGCGGCTCGGCCGCCCCGGTCAGGGGTCGACGTCGCGCTCCTGAAGGCCGCGGAAGGCGTCGGCTGCCGCCTTGGTCAGCGGGCCGTTGACCAACGGGAGAGCGGCGCCGTCGACGGCCGAGACGGCCTGGACGTCGCGCGTCGAGGAAGTGAGGAACGCTTCGTCGGCCTCGGCCAGCGCCGACAACGGGAGGTCGTCCTCCTCGGCCACACCGAGTTGCAGCAGCAGGTCGCGCGTGACACCGGCCAGGCAGCCGGCGCGCAGGGGGGGCGTGAGCATCCGCCCGCCGGCACCAACGAAGACGTTCGTCCCTGTGCCCTCGCACAGACGGCCGTCCAGGTTGCCGAAGATGGCCTCTTCGGCGCCGCGCTGGCGCGCCCACCGCAAGGCGATCACGTTCTCGGCGTAGGAGACGGTCTTCAGACCGGCCAGGGCGCCCCGCTCGTTGCGGGGCCACGGGACGACGGCGACGGGCGCCGACGGGCCCCAGCCTCGGGGCGGCCCGTAGGCGACGATCAGCGTCGAGC
>CADDZP010000469.1 GCA_902812475.1 Actinomycetota bacterium
ACCGTTGTAGTCACCGACAGGAATTCCAGCGGCGACTGCCGCCTCGACGAAGTCCTGGGCGCCCTTGATTACCGGTGAGCGTACCGACACGCCGAGGGGTCCCGCAGTGTTGTGAGCCTGGGCATCCACGACGATGTCGCTGCTCGGGACAAGGCCTTCGCTCTTCTTGAAATACTTCAGGACGTCGGCGTAGCTCCAACTGGTGGATCCGTCGCCAGCCCAAGAATCGAAATCCCCCGGATGGCCGCGGACGTACGCCATGTAGTTCATCCCGGACGACCCGCCGAGCATCTTCCCGCGGGGCACGTGCATCCGGCGATCTCGAAGTCCAAGCCCGGCCGTCCCGGGGTCTGCGGTGTACATCCAGTCTGTCTCGTGATTGAGCTGAAGCGACACACATGCGAGGGGCACTACCTCGGCAGGGGGCGGCGGGCCGCCCGCCTCGATGAGCGCGACCGTGCAAGTCGGATCCTCGGAAAGGCGCGCAGCAACGACGGCCCCGGCCGATCCTGCCCCCACCACGACGAAATCGAACCGCTGCTCCGTCATCGTGCCCCCTTCCGTCAACATCGAGCGATGCCCGGCTCTGGGTGCGCTACGCGACCGGCCCAGCGGCTCGGTAGAACTCGGATCCGCCCCAGCCTCCGTCCGATACGCCAGGACGAAGGAGGACCGGACGCAAGTCGTATCCGACGGGCGCAGCCCTCTTCAACGTGCGCTTCACACCGTGAGGTCGGTTACCTGATTGGCCGGTGACGACCCGCGTCACTAGACCGATCATCTCCGTTCTCGACCTGGTGCAAGAGCCGTTGGCGTCGGCACGAGCGCGCAGCTGCGTGTGAGTGGCCTCACGGCGAGCCCGGCGCGTCGCGCGTCGCGTGTGTGAAGGCACGAATTGAGCGAGGGCGCCGTGAGTTGCGTACCCGAACGAACGTGGCGAATGACCAGTTTTCCATTCGTCGCGGTTGTGCATCCTTTTCATGGAGGTGATCGCCGTGTTCGGGTTAATCATCGATTTCGCTGGCAGCGGAGGAGAAGCCAGCGGAGCATCCCTCGCCCTGCTCGCAGTCGTCCTCGTTGTCATCGTCGCCATTCCCGGCTGCGCCTATCTCGGTGGCGGAGGAGGGGAGTGGTACATCGACGAGCGTTGTGGAGACGGCTCGATCGATGACGATGAGTGGGGCCTCGTCGCGCTGGAACAAGCCGCGTTGGAGCAATCGGCGGAGTCGGCAATCGCTCGACGTCCTGTTCACTCGCGAGACTTGGGCACAGGTGGGCGAGGGCAACGTTCTTTCGCCTGAGCGCGGAGCGCTTATGGCAGCGGAGGCCGTGCAGGTCTTCGCGCTTGGCTCGCTGCGTCTCTTGGGCATGTCATTCCTCGACGCCAGTCCGCCGTTCGGTCCGCACACCTCGCGATTCCGGTGTCGGAGCGTGCCCTCCGACCTGGCGCACCGCGTGGGAAAGTTCCGTCGTCGCGGCCTGTACCTCGTGCACTGATACTTCAGCATGCCGTGGCTGTCCTAAAGCGAACACGCCGGATGGCGGCGTGATCGGCCGTGCGGCGAGCGCTTGGACGAACGGATCCATCGTGACGACGTACCGGTCGTGGTCGTCACCGGTGATTGCATCGCGTTGACACGACGTAGAAGACGCGGACGTCCTCGACGGGCAAAGGCCGCTCACATGGCGATCCGAGACAGCACCCGTGGCCCCGCGCAGGTGCTTTTTCAAGAGCGCGAGCACTACCTACACGACGACGCGGACGCAGTAGCTGGGCGTCACGCCGGCTGAGCAGCCAGGCGGGGCTCCGCCCAGCACGCGCGCGTACCGCCGGGCGGCCGCGGCGTTGCCCTCGACCCGCATGCGCTTGGCGACGTGCGGCGAGTCCAGCGCCAGCTCGCCGCTGCTGACAGCTACGAACGTGTCGAGGTCCGCGGTCACGGTGACGTCGGGCGCACGCGGGGGGGAACCAAAGCAGGCCTCGATGTGGCCGTCGTCGGCGACGACATGGAAGACCTCGTCGTCGATGTGGAACTCATAAACGTCTTGCCAGCCCGCAGTGATGGACGCATCGCTCACCGAGCGCAGGAACAGCAGGAACCATCCGACCCGGAACGCCTCGCCCTTGCCGAGCTTGCCCAGACGCCTGGCCCCCCACCGGGCGAGGGGCACGAGGGCCTCGGCCAGGTCGCGACCGTCGGGCGACAGCTCGTAGACCCACCGGGCGACTGGCGGTGAAAGGAAGCGCTTGGTGACGAGACCGCCGGCCTCGAGTTCCTTCAGCCTCTGAGCGAGTAGCGAGCTGCCGATGCCGGGTAGGCCGTCGACCAGGTCCACGTAGCGCCGCGGCCCCATAGCGAGTTCCCTGAGCAGGAGTGGCGTCCAGCGCTCGCCGACGACGTCGAAGGCGCGGGCCAGGGCGCAGTACTGGCCATAGGAACGCTTGCTCATGCACTCATTTTACTGCAGGGTACGGTACGTCATAGTGACTAGACATTATCGAAAAAGTCTGCCATAAGTACAGAAGATGAACCAAAGGGTGTTCACACGCGTCGGGCGCCTGGCGGTCGACAATCCCAAGAAGGTCTTAGCGGCGGCGGGGATCTTCTTCGCGTTGGCGGGCCTGGCCGGCAACGGACTCGTCAAGCACCTCTCGACGGGCGGATTCGACAACACGAGCTCCGAGGCAGCCCGCGCCCAGCAGACGCTCGAGCGCGTTTTCCACCAGGGGAACCCCGACGTGGTGCTCCTGGTCACGGCCAGGCACGGCGGGGTCGACGATCCCGCCGTCAGCACTGAGGGCCTGGCTCTGACCGACGAGCCCGCCCACCAGGCGGG
>CADDZP010000470.1 GCA_902812475.1 Actinomycetota bacterium
GCTGCGCCGCAGGGCGTTGCGCAGCTCCCGTCGCCGCCCGTGATCGTTGCCGCGGCCGAGACGGGCGTCCTTGTCCTGGGCCTGGTGCACGAGATCGTCGAGCAGGGCGGCGTCGAACGTCGCCTTGGCCTTGTTGTGCGGCAGCCCCGTGGCGCGGGCCCGGCGGCGGGCGTGGCGCGACGCCTGTGTCGTCACCACCAACTGCAGGGCGCCGAAGCCGATGGGCACGTCCTCGCGCAGGATGCGCTGGCGCGTACGCACGGCCCGCTTGAGCACCTCGACCATCGAGACGCGGCCCTTGGCCTCGACGGCGAGGGGACTGTCGGAGCGGCGCCCGCTCACGCCGGGGAACAGGTCGCCGACGCGGGCGAGCACGGCGCCCGTCTCCCCGAGCGCGGGCAGAACCTGCTCGATGTAGCGCAGGAACACGGTGCTCGGACCGACGATCAGCACGCCCCGAGCTGCCAGCCGCTCGCGGTGGGTGTAGAGGAGGTAGGCGGCGCGGTGGAGGGCGACGGCCGTCTTGCCGGTGCCGGGCCCGCCCTGCACGAGCAGCACTCCTTCGAGCGGCGCTCGGATGACGCGGTCCTGCTCGGCCTGGATGGTGGCGACGATGTCGCCCATGCGCCCGGTCCGGCGGCGCTGCAGCGCGGCCAACAGAGCAGCCTCGCCGCGCAGGTTGGTGCGCTCGTCGTCGGCGAGGGCGCGGGCATCGAAGACCTCGTCGTCGATGGCGACCAGGCGCCGCCCTTCGCACAACAGGTGGCGGCGCAGGACGACGCCCTCGGGCTGGCCCGGCGTCGCCCGGTAGAAGGGCTCGGCCGCCGGCGCCCGCCAGTCGACGAGCAGAGGCTCGAGGGACTCGTCGGAGAGCCCGAGGCGCCCGATGTAGTAGCGGGCCGCGTCGTCCATGTCGATGCGCCCGAAGCACAGCGCACCGCCGCCGACGTCGTAGCGGGCCAGCGCCCCTTCGAGCAGGTGCACCTCGGCGTCGCGCTCGAGCAGGCTCTGGCGATGGCGCGTCTGGTGCAGGCGCACCTCGGCCAGCCGGGCGGCCGTCTGCGCCCGCAGCTCCGACAGGCGTCGGTACAGCCCGTCGATGTAGCGCTGCTCGGCCGCCAGCGGGTCGACGCCGGCGGCCGCCCCGTCCTCAGCCACCCCGACTGTCTAGGTCAACGAGGACGGCGTCCGAGGAAGCCGCTTCACGCGTCGAGAAGGAATAAGGCCGTCTATGGGTGGGTGCGGGTGAGCCCCACGGTGAGCGTCTTGCCGTAGACCGGCGTGGCGCCGAGGGCGGCGGGGTCGTCGATCGGCTGGGCGGGGCCGAGGTCGACGCTGAACGTGGAGTGCCCGCCGACGCCGGTGTGGCAGTTCTTCGGTACCGACACCGTCACCTTCCCGGTGCCCTGCAGCGTGAGGCCGTCGCAGGTGACCGAGCGCAGGGTGAGGAACTCGACGGGCTGGCGGACGACGTGGAACGTCCAGCCCCAGATCGAGAAGTCCTTGTCGATGCTGCGGTAGTCGAACACCTTGGTCGCCGCCGCCGCCGGCGCCGTGCCGCTGTCGTCCGGATGGGCGAGCCGGGCGTAGGCGAACTCTTCGAGGCCGCGGAACCAGGCGTTCCGGTACCGGTCGGAGTGGTTGCCGCGATGGATGGCGAAGGTGTTGGTCACGTCCTGCTGACTGAACGCCGCCTCCATGTCGACGTTCATCGGGAAGACGATGTTCTCGAACGGCTCGCTGCTCAGGTCGCTCTGCAGCGCGCTTGGGTCTCCGGCGAGCGTCTGGGCCGGCGTCATGTCGTTCACGAAGCCGTCGATGCCGAACACCTCGGCGCCGCGCTTGTCGTAGGCGCGGGCGTTCATCGCCAGGTCAGTCGGCATGTTGCCGCGGAAGTACGCCTGATCGGCGGCCGGGTCACCGAAGGCGTCGATGGCGGTGGTGAACGTGCCGACCTGCGAGGGCAGCGGCGCGCTGCCGACCGCACCAGTGGCCGCGGGCAGCTTCGTGTAGGCGACGGGGACCGGCGGCTGGACACCGACGGGCAGCGTCACCGTGCCCGGCTGAGGCGCCGGCGCGAAGAGGAAGTTGTGAGCGCCCGAGACCGACATCATCGTCGTCCACTCGTCGGGATGCTGCAGGCCGAGCTTGTACGCGCCGTACCCGCCGAGGGACACGCCGGCGATGGCGCGGTAGTCGCGACCCCGGCCGGCGGGGAAGTTCGCTTCGACGAACGGGGCGAGCTCGTCGACGAGGTAGCTCTCGAATCTGGGCGGCGGGGTGTTGTAGCGGGGCGAGTCTCCGCCGGCCGCGTAGCGGGGGTTCCAGTCGACGTAGTAGCTGTCCATGCCGGGCTGGGGCCCGTACCCGCCCGGCAGCGTCTGACCGAGCGGGGCCACGAGGATGATCGGCAGCGTCGGCGCCGGCTCCCACGTGCCGGGGTCGGCGTACTTCCACGGCGTGGGCTCGAACCCGGCCGGCGGCTGCTTCGTCTCGGCCTGGATCCACGCCGACGTCGTCGTCCCCGGCGCGTCGAGCATCTCGAGGTAGCTGCCGCCGAAGCCGTGCAGGAGATAGAGGACGGGGCAGCGCACGCCCAGCGCCGGGTCGCACGCCGGCGGGACGTAGTACTCGAACGGCGCCGGCACGTGGTCGCCGAGCATCGTGCTGCTCAGCTCCTGGCACGCCACCTGGCCGACGGTCACGGCGACGGCGGTGCCGGCTGCGGGCGGGGGCGCACACGGGATGCCTTCGGGCGCCGTGACCGTGGTCGCCGCCTTCGCGGGCGGCGCGCCCGTCGCTCCGCCGAACGCCAGGACGCCCGTGGCGACGCCAGCC
>CADDZP010000471.1 GCA_902812475.1 Actinomycetota bacterium
GAGCTACACCCCCGTGTCGTGAGGACTGACCGTCCTCTGGTTTGCGGTCTCCTCCTTGTTTATGACCAATCCAAACAAGTGTTCGGGGGTTCACGTTGCGAAGGTACAGGTCCTCGCGTCCTGCACTCTGAAAAGAGCAGGTCAAGCGCACGACCGCTGCGATCGCTTGACAGAACACGGCGGCGTGCCACAGCCGTGCCACTTCGAGGGGTCGCCTGTGGCGAACAACGTGAAGCTCTATCGCATCACCTCGCTCGACGTTCTGGCGCCGGGGTAGGAACTCGTAGTGGACTTGACCCCGATCGCGACGCGGTTCAACGACGCCTACAACGCCCGGGACCCCGATGCCCTGAGGGCCTTGTACGCCGAGGATGTCCGCGGCGTCTGGCATGTCGGGCCCGCCCCCGTGCGGTACACAACCCGGGACGACGTCGTTGGTCACTGGGAGCGCGAGTGGGCCGGATGGCCGAACGCGACCTACATGGCGCGGCGTATCGTCGTCGGGGACGGCATTGTCGCGACGCAGAACCTGTGGTCGGCGACCAACACGGGAGTCATCGTCACCCCCGACGACATGGAAGTGCCCCCGACGGGAGGACATGTCGAACTTGAGTGTGCGACCTTCATGACCTTCGAGGGGGCGAAGGTTGCCACCTTCGAGAACTACTGGGACAACATGCTGACGTTCATCCAACTCGGCCTCATGCCGGATCCGACGTCGATCGGCTGACGTGCGCAGCCGTTCCAGGTACCGGTGGATCGGGCCGCACGAGCGCATAAAGGTGCCGCTCGCCCAGGCCCTTCAGGGATTGAAGCCCGCGGTCCTCGAACGCGAGCTTTGAAGACGTCGCGAGCACCCGCGTGGTCTCGGAGACGAGGACCTCGTCCGCACCCGCCGTCGCCATGACGCGGGCCGCTTCGTGGACAGCAACACCACGAAGCCGGTTTCCGAGCAGCTGCACCTCGCCGGTGTGAACGCCGGCGCGCACGTGCAGATCGAGCCAATTGGCATCACGAATGATCTCGACGGCGCACTCCAGCGCGGTCGCGGCGGCGTCGAAGGTGGCCAGCATGCCGTCGCCCGTGGTCTCGATCTCCCGACCACCAAATCTGTCGAGCTCTCGTCTTATCGACTCGTAGTGGCGAGAGAGCACCTCGTGCCATGCGGTGTCGCCGAGGCGCGTCGCGAGCTCCGTCGACCCGACGAGATCGGTGAACAACATCGTCGTCACGATCCGCTTGCCGGTTCCGACCGTGAAGCCACGCGTCGACCGCGCCCCAGCCCACTCGAGCATCACGCACGTATCGTCGCCCACGGTGTACCCGTCGTGTCCTGCCGGGATGTCGAACACGTCGTCGGGCCCGACCTCGAGCGTGGTGCCGTCGGGGAAGGTGTAGCCAAACCGGCCCGCAACGACCATGCCGGCGTGGCGCACCTCGCACCACTCACCGCCCACCATTGGCCGCAGGTGCTCGGACCACCGCCATCCCGGCTCCACCACGACGCGGCCAACGGTGAGATCGCCGAGATCCACAATGTCGACCTTGCCGCGGTCGAGCTCCGCGTGTTCGTCGGGCGTCCGAAGGCTCTTCACATACTGCGTGGCTTCCACCGTCGAATTCTCCCCCGGTCAGTGCGAACTGATGGCCGCCAGCACGTCCATCCGTGCCGCCCGACGAGCGGGCAGGACGGCGGCGACCAATCCGGCCACGCCGGCGAGTAGGGCAAGAGCGATCAACTGGCCAGCCGGGATACGCAGAACGGTGATGCCTTGCGACTCAAGTGCCTTGACCACTGCGGAGCCGAAAACGACGCCGAGGACGAGCCCGAGAATGCCGCCGACGATGGCAACGATGACGGCTTCCCATCGCACGGTCGCCCGCAACTGTTGGCGGGTCATCCCGACCGCTCGGAGTAGGCCGAGTTCACGCGTCCGCTCCAGGATCGACAATGCCAGCGTGTTCCCGATGCCCAGCAAAGCGATGATGAGCGCCAAGGCGAGCAGTCCGTAGACGAGTCCGAGCATCTGGTCGAGATGGCTGGCCAGCTGGGCCTTCATGCCCGTCCGATCCCGGACCTGCGCTTCGGGATGATCGGCCACCGCGTGTTCGATGGCCGCCTGCGCGGCCCCCGCGCTCACTGACGCCTTCTTGGCGACGAAGATCTTCATGTCGAAGTGGTCGGCGACATTGGCGTCGTAGACGGGGAGCCCGACAAGGTAGCGCCCCCCGAATTGCTCCTGGGAGTAGAGAGCCCGGACGGTCAGAGGACGGACTCCGGTCTCCGCGAACCGAACGTCGATCCGACTGCCGACGCTGAGGCGCTTCGCCTTCGCCTCCTTGTCGAGGACGGCGATGCCCTCGCTGTCGAGGTCCGCGAGGCTGCCTTTCGAGACGCCGAGGTCGACAACACCGTCAAGCTTGCTGGCATCGGTGGCCGTCAGCAGGATGGTCTTGCCCTCGATCTGGACCGACGTGGCACGCAGACCCGCCGCTCGCTTGACTTCGGGCAGGCCATTGATCCGGGCAGCAACGTCAGGGCTCATGCCGGACATGCTGAACATCCCGGTGTCGACGACGAAGTCGCCGGTGAACGCCTTGTTGATCGTCTCGTCGACGGACGCCTTCGCCGACGAGGCGAGCACCACGCTCAGTCCGAGGAGGGCCACGCCCCCATGAGGGCGGCGGCCGTCGTCGCCGTGCGCTTCGGATTGCGCGACGCGTTGTTACGGGCGAGCGCCCCGGGCGTGCCGCGCAGAGCGGCCAAGGGGCGGCCGACGGCGCGGCTCACGATCGGGGCGAGCGTGGGGCCGAGCAGCAGCACACCGGCGAACA
>CADDZP010000472.1 GCA_902812475.1 Actinomycetota bacterium
CTTGTTGCGGCGAGCTTCGCTCGCCGGTGCCACCAGCCAGGGGCGCCCGCCTGTGGCGGCGAGTGGTGGCCGGTGGCGGACGTCACTGGTTGGGAGGGCTGAGGTGTCGTCGCCGGTCGCTCGGTCGCTGCAGTCGTGGGGCTACCGGTACAAGCGCGCCTGGCGGGGGTCGGCGGTGTCGACCGTGCTCCAGCCGGTGCTGTTCCTCGCGGCGATGGGGCTCGGCCTCGGCTCGCTGGTCAACAAAGGCCACGGGCAGTCGTCACTTGGTGGCGTCAGCTACCTCGTCTTTCTGGCTCCGGCGCTGCTGGCAGCCGGTGCCATGCAGACGGCGGCCCTCGAGTCGACGTGGCCGGTGATGGCCGCCGTGAAGTGGCTGAAGACCTACGACGCCATGCTGGCCACGCCGCTCCGCGTCCGCGACGTGCTCGTCGGCCACCTCACGTGGATCGCCCTGCGCGTCCTGATGACGTGCGCCGTGTTCCTGGCGGTCATGGCCGCCTTCGGAGCGGTGAAGTCCCCCGAGGCGGTGTTCCTGCTGCCGGTCGGCGTGCTGACGGGCCTCGCCTTCGCCGCGCCGATCGCCGCCTACGCGGTCACGCTCGAGCGCGACTCCGGCCTGTCGGCGCTGTTCCGGTTCGGCATCATCCCCATGTTCCTCTTCTCGGGGACGTTCTTCCCGGTGTCCCAACTGCCAGCGGCGGCGCGGCCGGTCGCCTATGCCGTGCCGCTGTGGCACGGCGTCGACCTCAGCCGACATCTGGCCCTCGGGACGGCCTCGTTGTCGACATCGTTGGGCCACGTCGCCTACCTGCTGTTGTGGATCGTCGTCGGGGGCGCCGTCGCCATGCACAACTACCGGCGGCGGCTGGTGGTCTGACGTGGCGTCGCTCGACCTTGCGCCCCGGATCCTGCCGCCGGGACTGTTGGCGGCCCGGCGCGCCCCGCGCATCCTCGAGCGCAAGCTCCTGGTGTACCGCCGCCTGTGGGTGCACTTCATCACCGGCTTCTTCGAGCCCGTCTTCTACCTGCTGTCGATCCGCGTGGGGATCGGCAAGCTCGTCGGCAACGTCCACTTCCACGGCCACGAGCTGAGCTACGCGACCTTCGTCGCCCCGGCCCTGCTGGCGTCCTCGGCCATGAACGGCGCCGTCTTCGACAGCACCTTCGGCGTGTTCTTCAACCTCAAGTACGCCAAGACCTACGACGCCATCCTGGCCACGCCCCTCGGCGTCGAAGACGTGGCCTTGGGCGAGATCGCCTGGGCCCTCCTCCGGGGGCTGATGTACGCCACTGCGTTCCTCGTCGTCATGGCCGCGCTGGGCCTGGTCAAGTCCTACGCCGCCATCCTGGCGTTGCCGGGGGCGACGCTCATCGGCTTCGCCTTCGGTGCCGTCGGCATGGCGGGCACGTCGTACATGCGCAGCTGGCTCGACTTCGAGTTCGTCAACCTGTCGATCCTGCCGCTGTTCCTGTTCTCGGCGACCTTCTACCCGCTGTCGACGTACCCACGTGCCTTGCAGATCCTCGTGCAGTGCACGCCGCTGTACCAGGGCGTCGCCGTCGAGCGGGCGCTGACGACCGGCACGGTCGGGCCCGACATCGTCATCCACGTCGCCTACCTGGTCGCCATGGGATTGATCGGGTTCCGGGTGGCGTCACGCCGGATGCACACGCTCCTGCAACCCTGAGTCCTGATGCCTCGCCGCCGCCTGGGTGTCGCCCTTCTCCTGCCGCCGCCGTTCGATCGGGAAGTCGACGCCCTGCGGCGGGCGTGCGACGACGGCGCCCTCGGCCGCATCCCCTCGCACCTGACGCTGGTGCCGCCGGTCAACGTCCGCGAGGACGCCATCACCGACGCCCTGCGGGTGCTGCGTGAGGCGGCGTCGTCGGTGGAGCCGTTGACGCTGCAGCTGGGCCCTCCGGCCACGTTCCTGCCGAACAGCCCGACGCTGTTCCTGCGGGTGTCAGGGCCGGGCGAAGAACAGCTCGGCAAGCTGCGAGACCGGGTGTTCATCCCGCCGCTGGAAAGGCCTCTGACCTGGCCTTTTGTCCCGCACGTCACCCTCGCCGACGACATGGCGCCGGCGCGCATCGCCGCCGCCGTCGAGGCCCTCGCCGGCTACCGCGCCCTCGTGCGGTTCGAGCGCGTGCACCTGCTGGAGGAGTCGAAGACAGCCAGCGGACGGGTGTGGGACCCCATCGCCGACGCCGCCTTCGCCCGGGCCGCCGTCGTCGGCCGCGGCGGCATCGAGCTCGAGCTGACGGTCAGCGAACGTCCCGACGAAGCCGTGGCGGCCTTCGCACAGCGCGAGTGGGACGCGTACCGCGTCGAGGTGCTCGGTCGCGATGCGCGTGACGAAGAGCCGTTCGCGATCGTCGCCCGTCGCGGGGGACACATTGCTGGCGTCGCCGAAGGATGGACCCAGGGCGGCGTGGCGTACTTGCGCGAGTTGATCGTGGCGGCCGAACTGCGCTCGCAAGGCGTCGGCAGCAAGCTGCTCGCCGCCTTCGAGTCCCTCGCCGCCGAACGCGACTGTCGCCGCCTAGCGGTCCGCACGTACCGCAACCAGGCGTACGGCTTCTACGTCTCCCGCGGCTGGGTCGACGAGGCCGCATGGGACTGGAAGCACGGCCGAGAGATGGTCCAGCTCCGCCGCGACCTCTCCTGACACTCGGCTTTCGCTGACTTATGTGCGCTCAGCGCCAACAAGTCAGCAATAGCCCGGCGGACAGGGCCGCACCTGCCCGCCGCGACCTCTCCTGACACTCGGCTTTCGCTGACTTATGTGCGCTCAGCGCCAACAAGTCAGCAATAGCCCGGCGGACAG
>CADDZP010000473.1 GCA_902812475.1 Actinomycetota bacterium
CGGTGAGCGTTCGTGCACCTCGCCCGTAGGTCTTGGTCAGCCTGCGGACGTCGACCGCGGCCACGCGTTCCTCGTCGGAGGCGTCACGACGTTCAGCGCGCTCGGGGAGAGGGCGCTCCTTGGCGCTCGATGACGTAGGTAACATACGTATAACCTACGTCTAAGACCGCAGCGTGGCAAGAGGCGTGTGCCACACGGAGGTGTGCGAGCATGGAGGCGATGAAGCGTCAGGCCCTCCGGCCACCTCGAGGAGCGAAACGCGCGCCGCTGACTCGCCAGCGCGTCCTGGGCACCGCCCTGGCATACGTGGACGAACACGGGCTCGACGCGCTCACGATGCACAACGTCGCCACCGAGCTCGGCGTGGGCGACATGTCCCTCTACAACCACGTCAAGAACAAGCAGGACCTCCTCGCCGGGATCAACGACCTCCTGTGGACCGAGATCGCCAGCGAACTTCCTTCCCGCGCTGATGACGCCGCGTGGCTGCGCGCCCTCGGGCACGCCATCCGCGACGTCAGCCGCCGGCACCGACGAGCCGCCCAGTCAGTGCTTGCGGCCGCCGACGTCTTTCCCCCGGCCATGCTCGAGGCCATCGCCGCGCAGCTCGGCCGCCATCGGACCGCCGACCAAGATCGCAGGCTGGTCGAGGGCATCGGCGCCGTGACCGCCTTCGCCGTCGGTTGGGCACTCCTCACTGCGCCGGGCGGGGGCCTGGCGTCGGGCTCAGAGCCGGAGACGGAACGCCAACGGATCTCGCGGGTGACCCGCGCCCTCCCGCCTGACACCCCAGATGACCTCGTGGACACCGCCATCACCGTGTGCGCCAGCGACGTCGCGACACTGTTCGCCCGCGGCCTGGACGCGATCATCGACGGCATCGGGCTGGGTCCGGGACGGCGACGGCCTGCCTAGCTGCTCCCCGTTCCCGTCCGCTTACGTTCGGGAGCGCAACGCGTCGAGGAGCACTCTTGGCCGCTCTTGGAAGTCGGCCAGCGGCGAGGCTGAGACGGTGCTGTCACTCTCCGCTCGCCGAGTCGGTAGAGGCGGCCGGAGACAGCCGAGGATTGCCTACGTGCCGGTCTCGCGGTGGACGCCACCTGCAGCTGCGTTGATGCCCTCCGAGAGCGTCGGGTGGATGTGTATGGCACGCCGGATGTCGGTGTAGGACGCTCCGGCGACCATCGCGACGACGGGCTCGTGGATCAGCTCACCGGCGTGTGGTCCGGCGATGTGGCAGCCGAGGATGCGGTCCGTGTCACTGTCGACGACGAACTTGATGAGGCCGCGAGTCTCTCCGATCGCACGAGCACGCACGACGCCGGCGAATTCCTGCACGCCGATGGAGAGATCGTGCCCGGCGTCGCGGGCCTGCTGCTCGGTGAGGCCAACGGACGCGACCTCGGGGTCGACGAACACGGCGTGGGGGACGACTCGCCCGGCCGTCGAGCGATCCTGATCCTGGTAGACGTTGCGGTGGATGATGTACGCGTCGTCGCGTGCGGTGTGGGTGAACTGCGGGCCTCCCCGCAGATCGCCGAGCGCCCAGACGTCCTCGGCGCCTGTCCGAAGGTGGTCGTCGACGACCACGTAGCCGTCGTCGTCGACCGCGACGTCGAGCTGGTCGAGCTCCAGCGTGTCGGACTTGGGGATGCGGCCGGTCGCGATCAGCAGGTGCGTCCCCTCGCGCTCGGTTGACTCCGCCCCTTCGCAGGTGATGCGGATGATGTCGCCCGCCGCGGTCGCGGCCGTGCACGTCGTGCCGGTGAGGACGTCGATGCCCTCGGCGGCGAACGCCTCGAGCACGACGGCCGACAGCTCGGGCTCTTCGCCCGGAACGAGACGACCGGCGCGCTGGACGACCGTGACCCGCGAGCCGAAGCGGCAGAACATCTGCGCGAAGTCGCAGCCGACGTAGCCGCCGCCGATGACGAGCAGGTGGCCCGGCAGCTCACGCAGATCCAGGAGTGATCGCGACGTGAGGTACGGGACAGTGTCGAGGCCGTCGATCGCGGGGATCGCAGTCCGGTTGCCGGCCTTGAGAAAGATCCGGCTCGCCTCGATCTCGTTGTCGCCGACACGGAACCTGCGCCACGCGACGAACCGACCCTCGCCCTCGAACAGGTCGACCTGTGCCGAGCTACCGACGTCACGGTACGCGCCCTCCCGGATCGGGCTCACCACCGCGTTCTTGCGATCGACCACTGCGCCCAGGTCCACCGACGGCGCCTCGGCGCGCACGCCGTACTCGCTGGCCCGGCGCACCTGCTGCGCGACCTTCGCCGAGGCGATCATCGTCTTGGTCGGGATGCACCCACGGTTCAAGCACGTGCCGCCCAGAACCTCACGCTCGATCAGGGCGACGCGGCCGTGTCGGCCGGCGCGCAGTGCCATGGGCAAGCCGGCCTGTCCGCCGCCGACGACCAAGGCGTCATAGTGGTTCATCGGTCCGCCTCCTTCCTTCACTGGGACCGCAGTGCGCCGAGGAGCACGCCTTCGGGGGTCGTGACGAGGAGTGTGGCGACGCGCCGCTTGGCCATGCGGCCCAGGGCGTCGGCCAGGTCCTCGTGGGCGCGGACCGTCGCGGGCCCGGGCTCCATGAGATCCTCGACGGCCGCCCCGGAAGGCACATCCATGGCCACGGTCACCCGGCCCTGGACGACACGTGCCTGGTTGACGACAACACACATGCCCCATCCCGCGGCTCGGGCGCGATCGAGCGCGGTCACAGCCGACTCATCCGGCAAGCAGACGGGCACGCTCGCCTCCATGGTCAGACTCACCCGGGGCGGCGCGGGCGAGGCTCTTT
>CADDZP010000474.1 GCA_902812475.1 Actinomycetota bacterium
CAGGTGAAGCGGTCGAGGACGTGGGCCCGGCCGGCCGTGCTCAGGCGATGGCGCAGGTCGGCGTCGTCCAGCATGCGGCCGATGGCGCCGGCCAGGGCGCCCGGGTCGCCGGGCGGGACCGTGAGGGCGTTCTCGCCGTCGGGGCCGACGACCTCGGGGAGGGCGCCACCTGTGGTGGCGACGAGCGGCACGCCGCACGCCATGGCCTCGATGGCCGGCAGCGAGAAGCCCTCGTAGAGCGACGGCACCACGGCGACCGACGCCTCGGCGTACAGCTCGACCATGCGCTCGGCGTCGACGCCGCTCACGAACGTGACGTGACCTTCCAGGCCGAGGCGCTCGATGGTGGCCGGAATCGAGCTGCCGTCCCTCGGCTTGCCGACGACGAGCAGGTCGGCCTCGCGCTCGGTGCGCACCTTGGCCACCGCTTCGAGGAGCGGCACGAGGCCCTTGAGGGCGACGTCGGCGCTGGCCGTCGTCATGATCCGGCCCGGGACCCGCTCGACGTGGGGCAGCGGGCGGAAGTGGTCGGTGTCGACGCCGACCGGCACGATCGACATGCGGTCGTACGGCACCCCCATGTCACTGGCGATGTCCCGCCGCGACGACTCGGACACGGTGATGATGCGCGGCATCTGGCGGGCCACCCGGCACTGCATGCCCAGGAATCCGAACCAGCGTCGCAGGGTGATCTGGCGCAGCGGCCGCTTCGTCCAGGGGTTGTGGGCCAGCTCCAGGCGCCGGTCGACGGTGATCGGGTGGTGCAGCGTCTCGACGATGGGCCAGCCGTCGTGCAGCAGTCCCAAGATGCCGTTGCCCAGGCACTGGTTGTCGTGGATGACGTCGAAGTCCTGGCGGCGGGCGTTGAGCACCTTGCGCACGCGCCGACTGAACGTGCGGGGCTCGGGGAACCCGGCCGTGCACATGATGGCGAACTCGAGGACGTCGACCGCCGACCTGAACTCGCCCAGCTTGGGGATGTGGAACGGGTCATCGGCCCGGTAGAGGTCGAGGCTGGGGACCTTGACCAGCGGCACCTCGGGCGCCAGGTTGGGGTAGGGCTGGCCGCTGAAGACTTCGACGTGGTGGCCCATGGCCGCCAGCTGTTTGCTCAGGTGGTGGGTGTAGACGCCCTGGCCGCCCGAGTGCGGGTTGCCGCGGTAGACGAGCAGGGCGATACGCAGAGAGTCCCCCATAGGAAGCGGTCAGCCTGCCGGGAATTGACCGCGCGGTCAAGCCGCAGAGCGTGGTCGGGCGCGCCGGAGCGCCCGGCCGTGGGGTGCCGGGCGCTCCTTCGGAAAGCGCCGGTCAGGCGGCGGTCGACGCGGCGTTGATCGCTTCGGGGGCGTTGCTGCTGCTGCCGATGCTGACCTTGCGGGGCTTGGCCGCCTCGGCCACGGGGATGCGTACGGTCAGAACACCGTGGTCGTAGCTGGCGTCGATGCGGTCGGTGTCGAGGGTCTCGCCGAGGAACAGCTGGCGGGTGAACGTGCCCCGCGGCCGCTCGGATACGACCACCTCGTCGCCCTCCTTGGGCTCCCACGACCGCTCGGCCTTCACGGTCAGGACATTCTTCTCGACCTCCAGGTCGACGCTGGCCGGGTCGACGCCGGGCAGGTCGAAGTGGACGTAGAACTCGTCACCTCGCCGGTAGGCGTCGATCGGCATCACGCCGGCCCCCCAGTTGCGCTGCGACAGGCGGTCGAACTGCCGATCCAACTCCCGGAAGGGATCGAAGCGCATGAGCATGGTGCGTGCCTCCTCTACAACGAACTCACGAATGCATTATTGCACCTGGTACAACGCTCATGCAACAGAAAAGCTATTCCCAATACGCTCAAGTTTCGGCGAAGGCGGCGGCAGGGCGAGGGCGAGCACGGCGGCGATGAGGGCAGCGAGAGCGGGGAGACCGTCGCCGAGGCGGGTGGCGGGCGTGAGCCCGGCCCGGCGTTCGACCGTGCGCTGGATCACGTCCTGGCGGCCCAGGTCGGAGTGATGCACGACCCGTCCGCCCGGCGTGACGACCGCTGTGTAGCCGGTGGGGGCGGCCTGGACGACCCAGCGGCCGGTCTCCATGGCCCGCAGGCGGGCGGCGGCCAGTTCCTGGGCCGGCACCTGGCCGGTGCTGAACGAGGACGCGTTCGTCGGCACGAGCATGACCACGGCGCCGTGGCGGGTGGCGATCCGGGCCCGGTCGGAGAAGAAGACCTCATAGGAGATGGCGACGCCCAGCTTGCCGGCCGGGGTCTCGAGCACGCCCGGGCCGTGGCCGGCGACGGCGTCGCGGGGCACGGCGCTGAGGTTGGCGAAGTGCTTCACCACTCCCCGGAAGGGGATGTACTCGCCATAGGGCACCCGGTGGACCTTGTCGTAGCGGGACACGATCTGCCCGGTCGGCGCCCAGGCCAGGGCGGCGTTGGCGAAGTGGTCGGAGCCGGCGTCCTCCACGATGCCGGCGACGACGGTCGCGTCGAGCCGCTCGGCCACCCGGCCGACCACCGTCGACTGCGGTGACCCTGCCACCCGGTCGACGTCGATGACGTCCTCGGGCCACACGACGAGGTCGACCGGCGGTCGCACCTCGGCGCTGGCCCGGAGCTGGGCGATGAAGACCTGGGTCGGGTCGCCGTAGATGGCCCGCAGGCCCCGGCGCCCGCCGCCCTGCACGGCGGCCACCGCGAGCGACCCGGCCTTGTGGGTCGTGCCCTCGACGAGGTGGCCGCCGACGACGCACAGCACGACGACGACGACGGCGACCCCCGCGT
>CADDZP010000475.1 GCA_902812475.1 Actinomycetota bacterium
CCGACGTGGCCAACGGCTGTCCGCCGAACGTGGTGGCGTGGTCGCCGGGGCGGAAAGCGCCGGCGGCCTCGTCCGCGGCCCAGCAGGCGCCGATGGGGACGCCGTTGCCGAGGGCCTTGGCCATGGTCACGACGTCCGGGCGGACGCCGAAGTGCTGAAAGCCGAACCAGCGGCCCGTCCGCCCGAGGCCAGTCTGCACCTCGTCGACGACGAAGAGCAGCCCGCGTTCGTCGCACAGCCGGCGCACGGCCTGGAAGTAGTCAGCCGTGGCCGGGTTGACGCCGCCTTCACCCTGCACCGCTTCGAGGATCACGGCCGCGGCGTCGTCGGCGCTCGCGGCCTTCTCCAGAGCAGCTGCATCGTTCCAGGCGACGTGGCGAAAGCCCTCCGGCAATGGCTGGAAGGCCTCGTGCTTCTCGGGCTGACCGGTGGCGTGCAACGTGGCCAGCGTGCGCCCGTGGAACGAGCCGTAAGCGCTGAGCACGACGTACCGGCCCGGACCGGCCCAGCGCCGGGCGAGCTTGATGGCGCACTCGTTGGCCTCCGCCCCCGAATTGCAGAAGAACACCTTGCCGCCGGCAGGTGCGCCGTCGCCCACGAGGCGGTCGAGCGAGGTCGCCACGTCCGGGCCGACGGTCGTGCCGTACAGGTTGGACACGTGCAGCAGCGTCCGGGCCTGTTCGCACAGGGCGTCGGCGACCGCCGGGTGGGCGTGGCCCAGCGACGTGACGGCGAGTCCGGACAAGAAGTCCAGGTACGACTTGCCATAGGCGTCGTACAGCCGGCTGCCCTCCCCCCGGACAAACGTCACCGCCGGCTCCGGGTACGTCGACATGAGACTCGAGCTCGCGCTCACGGCGACACCATCGTTCCGATGCCCTCGGTCGTGAAGACCTCGAGGAGGACGGCGTGGGGCACGCGGCCGTCGAGGATGTGGGCGTGGCCAACGCCGTTGCGGACAGCGTGGATGCACGAGCGGGCCTTGGGGATCATCCCCTCGGTGAGGGTGCCGTCGCCGACCATGCCCTCCAGCTCGTCGGCCGGCAGCGACGAGATGACGCTGCCCGGGTCGTTGCGGTCCTTCAGCAGGCCCTCGACGTTGGTCAGATAGACGAGCTTCTCGGCGCCGAGCGCCTCGGCCACGGCGGCGGCCGCGGTATCGGCATTGATGTTGTAGGCCTGGCCTTCGAAGTCGCTCCCGATGGTCGCCACGACGGGGATGAGCTCCTCGCTCAGCAGGCGCTCGAGGATCGACGTGTTCACCGCTTCCACGTCGCCGACGAAACCGAGTTCGGGCGAGCGGGCCGAGGCGGTGATCAGTCCGGCGTCCTCGCCCGACAGTCCCACGGCCAGGGGGCCGTGCACGTTGATGGCGCCGACGATGTCGCTGTTGACCTTGCCCACCAGCACCATGCGGGCGATGTCGAGCGTCTCGGCGTCGGTGACGCGCAGCCCCTCGCGGAACTCGGGCTGCTTGCCGAGGCGCTCCATCAGCGCCCCGATCTGCGGGCCCCCGCCGTGCACGACGACCGGTCGCATGCCGACCGAGCGCATGAGCACGATGTCCTGTGCGAACAGCTGGGCCAGGGAAGGATCCTCCATGGCGCTGCCGCCGTACTTGACGACGACGACGCGGCCCCAGAAGCGGCGGATGTACGGCAAGGCCTCGGCCAGGACAGCGGCCTTCTCCTGCGGGCGCAGCGACGCCGCCGTCATGACGTCCTCATGTTCTCGTCGATGTAGGCGGGGGTGAGGTCGTTGGTGAGGATGACGGCCTCGCCGCGGCCGAGACCGAGGTCAGCGCTGATCTCGACGTCCCGCTGGCTCAGGTGCGCCCGGACGGCGCCGGCATCGTGCTCGGCGGCAATCCCCTTGGCACAGACCACCACGCCGCCGTAGGCGATCTCGACGCGGTCGGGGTCGAAGGCGACGCCGGCGGTCCCCAGCTCACTGACGATGCGACCCCAATACGGGTCAGCTCCGAACAACGAGCACTTGACCAGCTGGCTCTCGGCGACCTTGCGAGCCGCTCGAGCTGCCTCGTCGTCGCTGCCGGCGCCCGTGACGTGGACGGACACGGTCTTCGTCGCACCCTCGGCGTCGGCTGCCATCTGTCGGGCCAGGCTGCTGCACGCCTCGAGCATGGTTTCACCCAGGGAGTCGCTTGCCGATTCGCGCAACCCGTTCGCCAGCACGATGACGGTGTCGTTGGTCGACGTGCAGCCGTCCACCGACAGCGAGTTGAAGCTGTTGGCAACCGAGCGTCGGAGCAGTGAGCGAAGGGCGTCGGCCGGTACGCCGGTGTCGGTCGTGAGCACGGCGAGCATCGTCGCCATGTTGGGAGCGAGCATGGCCGCCCCTTTGGCCATCCCGCCGACCGTGTAGCCGTCGGCCTCGACGGCGACCTCCTTGCGGGTCGTGTCCGTCGTACGAATGGCTTCGGCGGCATCGCCTCCGCCGCTCGTCGAGCGAGCGGCCACGAGGGCCGGGATGCCGACCTCGATGGGCGCCATCGGCAGCGGGATGCCGATCAGGCCCGTGGAGCAGACGAGCACGTGCTCTGGACGGCAGCCGAGGTCGGAGGCAACGAGGGCGCACATGCGCTCGGCGTCGGCGATGCCGTGCTCGCCGGTGGCGGCGTTGGCGTTGCCGCTGTTGAGCACGACGGCGGCGGTCTGCCCGCCGCTCACCTCCAGATGCCGTCGGCTGACCTGCACGGGTGCAGCGGTGGCCAGGTTCGACGTGAAGACGGCCGCGGCCGG
>CADDZP010000476.1 GCA_902812475.1 Actinomycetota bacterium
CTCTACCTCTCCCATGCCCGCCGACCGGCCTTCGTCATCTTCGGCGCCATGATCACCGTGCTCGGCGCGCTGCTGCTGGCGCCGCTCGCCATCCGGGGGTTGGCCGTCCTCGGCCGGCGGGCGCCGGTCGCCGTGCGGCTCGCGTTGCGTGATCTCGTCCGCTACCAGGCCCGGTCAGGCGCAGCATTGGGCGCCATCACCCTGGCGTTGGCCATCGCCGTCACCGTCGCCGTGAGCGCCGCCGCCCACGCCGCCAGCACCGGCAGTTACGTGGGCAACCTGCCGGCCAACGCGCTGGTCGTTCACATCGGCGGGCTCGAGAAGGGGCCGCTGTTGCCCGACATCTCGGCCGGGGAGCTAGAGGCCGCGCAGACGCGGGTCGACCAGATCGCAGCGTCACTCAACGCCACCAACGCCGTGCCGATCGACGGCGCCGCAAACGTGAGCGAGGGCGACGCGCTGAGCCCGGACGGGGTGAGGGTCGGCCCACGCGGGCTCGACGGCGCAGCACTCGTGCGGGTGATTCCCCACGGCTATGAGATGGTCGCGCCGCTCAGCGTCGCTACCCCCGAAGTGCTGGCGTATCAGGGGATCCCACCCAGCCGCCTCGACCCGACGGCCGACGTTCTGACCCGCCCAGGTGACCTCGCCGGGCTGGCCCTGAGCGGAGGTCGGGACCGGCTCGTTGCCAACCCGAAGGTGCAGCATCTGCCGCTGTCGGTCTATCCCGGCGAGCCCGACCGGCTCATCACCATGCACGCCGTCCAGCGCCTTGGTCTCCAGGTGGTTCGGTCGGGGTGGCTGATCCGGACAGCCTCGCCGCTGACCGCGGCCCAGATCGGCCGGGCCGAGAACCTGGCGGCGCCCGGCGGCCTGTCCGTGGAGACGAGGAAGAATCGTCAGTCGCTCGCCCCCCTGGGCCGGGACGCCACGCTGATCGGCCTCGCATTCGCGCTCGCTGTGCTGGCGATGACCGTCGGGCTCATTCGCAGCGAGACGGCACGTGACCTCCGCACGCTGACAGCTGCCGGCGCCAGCGCGATGGCCAGGCGGACGTTGACAGGCGCAACCGCCGGCGCCCTTGCCGCGCTCGGCGCACTGCTCGGCACCGTGGGCGCGTACCTGGCGTTGGTCGCCTGGCACCGGTCCGACGAGTGGACGCTCTCCCATGTTCCGTACATCAACCTGACGGTGATCCTCGTCGGACTCCCAGTGCTGGCCGTCATTGGTGGCTGGCTTCTCGGTGGCCGCGAGCCCTCCGCCATCGCCCGCCACCCGCTCGAGTGACGCCCGGCAGGGCCCTCGCGGCGTAGTTCGCTCCCGGCGAATCACCGTCACATTTCTGTCGCCAGTCGCGGTGCGCCGCCATCCGACGATGATTTTGAGCTGTGCTGAACGTCTCAGGAGGCAAGGAACTCGACCCCAGGTCAGGAGGATTCGATGTCAGCCACAGCCCGAGCGAACAAGATCGCCACGGTGGTCGTCCCGGTCGCCGACCAGGACGGCGCTTTGGACTTCTACGTGAACAAACTCGGCTTCGAAAAGCGCGTCGACGTGCCCTTCGGTAACGGCTACCGCTGGATCGAGGTCGGCCTCGGCGACGAGGCGACCACGATCGCACTGCCACCGCCGCCCAACGGAGGCCCGGTCGGCAAGCGCGAGACGGGCATCAGCCTCCAGACCGACGACATCGACGCCTACCACGCGCAACTCCAGCGGGCGGGCGTCGACGTCGACGCCGAGGTCAGCCGGATGGGAGACCCCGTGCCGCCGATGTTCTGGCTGCGCGACCCCGAGGGCAACGTCCTTCTCGTCGTCCAATAACAACCGGGGGCGCTGTGGCAGCCGAGGACATTGATCGCTACCTCGCCTGGTGGTGGGCGTGGACCCCGTGTTCTTCCGCGGCAAGACTTGGTTTTGGGAGCGGCTTGCAGCCAACGTCGCATCGTCCTCTTGCTCGGCCGCGTTCTACTTCAGGTTTCCCGGTTCATGAGTTGTGACGGCATATCTGCGGATCGGTGCGCGAAACGAGCCGTCCATTCTCGCTTTTCGGACGCGGCCTCTACCTCGGACCCGCTCGGTGTCGATCGTCCGCAGACCGTCCCCGAATGTTCAACCGTCGAGCGGTGAGCGCGCCCCCAACCGCCGGGACGCAGGCATGTTCGGAGCAAACGGATCGGGGAAGATGCGGCGTCGAAGTTCTTCACGAAGAAGGTGATGTAAGAGATACCTCTCGGTCGCGCTGGTTCTGCAACCGCCGAGCTCGGGGACTGCCAGCGCTTCTCCCGCTCGATGCAGGTGGTGCGCCACACGGGCCTCGACATCACCGTGGAGGCCTCGGACCGCCGGCGGGCCAACGGCTTCTTGTCCCGCAGGGACCCCAGACGCTGCGCTGGGCCCTCTACGAGGCGGCCAAGAACTCCTCCCGCGTCACCGCTCCGGACCACGACTACTACGCGGCGCTGAAGCAGGCCCACAACGGCAAGCTGGCCGCCATCTCCATCGCCCGAAAGTTCGCCCGGCGCTGCTATCACACCCTGCGCAGCGTCGATCCGCCTTCGTCTACACCGCGCCACCAGGGCGGGCGCGTCACTCCTAGTCGGCGTCGACGGTGGGGGCCGCCTCTCTTCCACACCAGGGTCTCGCGGTTGTCAGCTCCCGAATCCGGCGTGCGCGCCAGCCGTCGTGCTGGACAGCCTTCGAACATTGAGCCGACCGCGCTCCCACCACCAGGGGGTCACCCGATCAAGGTTGTTG
>CADDZP010000477.1 GCA_902812475.1 Actinomycetota bacterium
CCACTTCCTCGCCGTGTCGGCGCCCATCCAGTAGGGGCTCGACGCCGACACGGCGAGGAAGTGGGGAATGTAGGCGCTCAGGGCGTTGGCGATGGCGATCGCCTTTTCGGCCGAGCGGACGCCGACGTGCACGTGGATGCCGAAGATCTGCAGGCGCCTGGCCAGCCACTGCATCTCCTCGACGAGCCGTTCGTAGCGGGGGTTCGGGCTGATCTGCTGCTTGGCCCAGTCGGAGAACGGATGGGTGCCCGAGCACATGAAGGCGAGCCCTCGACGCTCGAGGTGCGGCTGCAGCTCGGCGAGCGTCGCTTCGAGGTCGGCGCGCGCTTCGCCGACGGTGGTGCAGATGCCGGTGATGATCTCGATGGTCGACTCGAGAAGCTCGTGCTTGGCCTTCGGGTGGGCACCGCCGGGATGGCCGTGGCCCACCTCGGCGAGGATCTCGGTTGCGCCGCTGTGCAGCTCTCGGGTGTCGACGTCGACGATCTCGAGCTCCATCTCGACCCCGAGACTGGAGCCTTCGGAGGAGTGGAAGTCGATTTGCACCAGGTCTCCCCGACGCGGAGGCTACTCCTGGGCCGCTTGCTGCTTGCGCTCTTCCTCGCGCTCTTGGAGGTACACCACGGTGTTGGCGCGCACCCGTCTGGGCGCACGTTTGTGACAACCGAGGCAGGGGTCTTTGCCGACGTTGGCGTAGCCGCACCTCGGGCAGTGCCACAGGCGCAGCGTTTCTCGCTGCGCCAGGTCCTTCCTGGCCATGTCATGGGTATCGACCGCGACGTCGGAGTTTCCGCATAGGTCGTGCGGCCCTTCGCGGCTCGTCGGCTAGACCCACGTCGATGGCCGTCGTGCTCGCCCTCGACATCGGTTCGAGCTTCGTCAAGGCCCAGCGCTTCGACGAGACCGGCACGCCCGTGGGCACCTCCGTCCGACGACCGGCGCACATGGGCCCTGACGGGCGCGCCGCGCTGGATGATGTCGTCGCGGGTCTTGAAGCGGTCGTCGACGAAGTGCTGGTCGGTGCACCATCGCCGGACGCCGTCGGCATCGCCACTGCGTGGCACACGTTGGTCGGAGTCGACCGTAATGGGGTGGCGACCACCGAGGTCTCGACGTGGATGGACGAGCGGGCCGGCGTCGACGCGGCCGAGCTGCGAACGCGCGTCGCAGACGCGGACGACGTGCACCACCGGGTGGGCGCTCCCATTCACCCGTCGGTGCCGTCCGCCCGGTTGTACCGGCTCGCCCGTCGTGAACCCGACCGCTTCGTGGCGACACGGCGCTGGTGCTCGTTGCAGGACGCAGTGGCATCGCGGTGGTTCGGAGACGCCGTCGGTCCGTCGTCGTCGGCGGTGTCGGGCTCGGGGCTGTACGACCAGCGGGCGAGCGCGTGGGACGAGGAGCTGTCCGCGATCATCGGCGTTGGCGCCGGCGCACTGTCCCCGGTTGAAGACGAGCCGAGGACAGGACTGGCGGGCGACTACCGACGGCGGTGGCCGGCGCTGGCCGACGTGAAGTGGTTCCCGGCGGTCGGCGACGGCGCCGCAGCCGTGATCGGGTCCGGGTGTGGCGTTCCGGGGCGAGCGGCGCTGACGGTCGGCACGAGCGCGGCGGTCCGGACTCTGGTCGACGAGTCGCGTCGGTGGGAAGCGCCTCTGCCGACGGCACTGTTCGGATATCTCCTCGGTCCCGGTCGGCCCGTCGTCGGCGCAGCGCGGTCCAACGGTGGCTCGGCGGCGTCATGGGTCGCCGGTGTGCTCGGTCTGGCGGGCGACGACCCGGTCGGTGTGGCGACATCGGGGCGCCGGCCGGGCGCCCACGGACTGGTCGTCGATCCGTCCCTCATGGTCGAGCGCAGCCCGGACTGGCCCGTCGCGGGGACGGCATCGATCGCCGGGATGCGCCGGTCGACGACGGCCGTCGACATCCTGCAGGCGTTCGTCGAGGCGGTCGCCCTCGGCATCGCCGACGCGGTCGACGCCTTCGAGACCTGGGCGGGGCCGCACGACCTCGTCCTCGGCGGCGGCGCTTCGGTGTCGACGGGATGGCGCCGGCTGCTGGCGGACGTGCTCGGCCGGCCACTCACGCGTTCGTCGGTCGTGGACGACTCGGCGCGAGGAGCGGCGCTGATGGCGTTGTCCGGCTTGGGCGTGTCGGTGCGGTTCGACTCGGCGGCCGAGGAGGCTGTCGACCCCGATCCGGCCCGCGCCGAGGCGTTCGCCGAACTGCGGGCGTCCCGGCCACCGCCCGCGTTTGGGGCATCCTGGGGGCCGTGAACACGCTGCTCCCGAGCGACCGGGACGACGAGGCCCTTCCTGTTTCCGGCCTGGCCGTCGCCATCGGCGTGCTCGTCGCCTACGGCGCCTTCGCCGTTCTGATCTCACTCGTCGCTGCCTTCGCGAACGGCGCCCATTCCCACCAGGTGTTCAGCGCCGCCACGTGGGGCCAGCTGGGAACGGGGGGCGGCGTCGTGACGGGGGTCGCCCTCTTCGTCGCTTGGGGCTTCGGCGGATTCGCCGCTGCCCGCGTCGCCGGCCGGGAGGGGCTCCGCCACGGCGCCTGGGTGTTCGTCATCGGCGTCGTCGTCCTCACGGTCGTCAGCGCCGCTGTCACCTGGCTGCCGCAGTCGTCGGACACGCTGCACAACCTGCGCCTGCTGGGCGTCCCGGTGCGCCGCAGCGAGTGGCGCGACGTGGCAACGGTGGCCGGCATCGCCAGCCTCGTCGGGATGGCCGCTGGCGCGGTCCTCGGCGG
>CADDZP010000478.1 GCA_902812475.1 Actinomycetota bacterium
TGCCCCAGTTGAACTCGACCTGGGAGTCGCGGCGTTGCAGCGTCGGAGACTCGCCGGTGTCGATCGTGACGTTGCGGTCGCCGTTGTCGTCCCAGTAGCTCGCTGCCAATCCCCGCGAGGTGTTGGGTGCGAGCGAGTTGTACGAGTAGGTGAGAGCCGCGTCGCCGCCAACCGTCTTCAGCGACGGCGACTTTGTCTGGAAGTAGAGGTTGCCGCTGGCAAGGTTGACCTTGACGGGCCCCGCGCTGTCATAGGGCTGTGGGTCGCGATCGCCCAGACGCAGGTCCACCTTGAACGATTGGGTAGAGCTCCACGAGCCCACCAGACCGGTCGGTAAGTCCGCGGTAAGGACGTGCCAGTAGTAGGTGACGCCGTCGTCGAGGGTGCCCGCCGGCGGCGTCCAGCTCGTCGCCGTGGTCCACCCAGAGTTGACGACGCGGCCGCTCTCGCCGTCGGTGCCCGTCGAGATGTCGTAGCGATACTCAACTTGGTCGCCATCGGGATCCGCGGCCGGATTCACCGTGAGCGTCGGGTTGGTCTGGGTGACGATGGCACCGTTCGCCGGTGCGACGAGAGACGCCGCACCGGGCGGCCGGTCGTAGGTGATGTAGAGGGCAGGCGTTGTGTTGACGCCGGTATCCCCGGAGTTGAACTTCTTCCAGCCGTAGCTGTTGAGCTCGTCGTCGGCGGACAGCTCGATCCCGTTGTTCGCTTCGCTGGTGTTCATCCACGACTGCGCCAAGGCCGTGGCGTCCAAGTTGACGTAGGCGGCGGGACAGCTCGAGGAATAGCCGTGCATGAACGACGTCTGGGACACGATGCCGTGGCCGTCGGTCGGCGGCTCGTTCGCTGTGGTGGTCGTCGAGTCGAAGCGCGCGCCGAGCCCCTCGAGGTCCACGGCGACGTCGCCGCTCGCAGTGCACGAGAACGAATAGAAGTTGTCGATCGCCACGTGTGACTCGGTGACGATCGAGCCGGCCATCGGCAGGCTGCCGAGGTCGAACCACAGCATCGAGCGCGCCGCGTCGGTGCCGCCGTCGAAGGTCCCGAGACGCAACTCGGTACTCGACCACTGCGATCCGAGCCCGTTCTCGACGAACGTGTCGTTGCCGCCAGTCACAGTGTTGGCCGCGAATGTCGGGTCCACCGTTACGGGGAAGACGCGGGCAGGATCGGCCAGCCACGCGGGGTCGATACCGATCTCAAGTGTCGCTCCGCCGGCAGTCTGGTCGACCAAGTGGGTCGTCACCGACGTCTCCGAGCCCGACCCAGAGGGCGTCGCCGCCGCGTCTGCAGCGCGACCGCCGCCGAAGAACCCCACAGGCCTGCCCGCCGCGTCGATGAACTCGACGCCGGCAGAACCCTGCCGGGCGGAGACGCCAGGCGGCAGGGTCACGTGCAACTGATAGCTCGCCGGTGCCGACGCATCACGAAGTTGCACCTGCTCCTCGAAACCATCGACGGTCGGGGCTTCGATGAGATCGCGACCGCCGCCAAGCGCGTCCCGGTACCGAACAGCCGTCGCGTTCGAAGGCGGCGGCCCGCTGCCCGGCTGGGTCGTGGTAGTCGTCGCTGGCGGTCGAGGTGCGGTCGAAGGCGTCGTGGTTGCCGTCGATGAAGTGGTCGAAGTTGACTTCGCAAGCGTCGTGGAGGTCGTCGACGTGGTGGTCGAGGTGGTTGTCGAAGGCGGACTCGGCACGCTCGCTGCGGCGCCGCCCGAGCCGTCCTGAGCACCCGCCGCGGCGGAGGCGTCCGGGTGATCGAACGCGAAGACGCCAGCAGACGTCGGCTGCCGCACGACGTCGCCGGTCGCGTTTCCGCCAAATATCGGCGTGAGGTCGATCGAACGCGGGGCGAAAGTCCCGTCGCTGTTGCGCGCCACTGACAGGTCGATGTCATGCCAGGCTCCGGCGCCGTCAGCCCAACGCGTGCGCTTCGACGTGATGACCGCGGTGCGCGAGTCATCCGGGTTGGCGTAGACCTTGCGAGTCGGGGTCGTCTCCTTGTCGATCGGCTTCGACTTTGCCGGGTCGAATTTCCCGTCGCGCTTCATCCTCGGCTGGCCGAAGTCCGAGTTCGGCATCGATGGACGGTCCGGAGGCGCCGCCGTCGACTTGAGGGCGGGGAGATCTGAAGGCTTCCTCCGCGAGGCTGCATGCGCGGCCGTCTGTGCGATCCCGCCAAGGTCGCCTGCTGCGACTGCGAGAACCACCACAACCACGGCCACGCCGCGGCAGAACCCCAAGCGCCCACCCGTCACGCTTCACCCCCCGGTCGGTAGGCGGGAGATCATGCACTGCCAGCGCGGACGCAGCCATGGGCCATTTGGACTATTCACGCTGACCGAGCACCCGGTCCGACAGTGCGGCAGTCGACGCGCGGTTCGCCAAGCGACACCGAGGATCGGTACCGGCGAGTCGGGCTGACTTCGGCGACGGTCACCGCAGCGGGTTCTCCACGCCCATCGCGACTCCGCGAAAAGCCCGCGGAAGGGTGGCGACGCGCGGCCACAACAGGTCACGCAAGGTCAACGGGAAATGCGCTGTGACGTGCAGCTTTCGAGAAATCGCTGATCGTGGGAGTGGGCCGCACCGAATTAGGAAACCGACGCTCTATCCCCTGAGCTACGGGGGCGGGGATATATAGAGAACTCTGTTGAAAACCCCGCTCGAAGGTGCCGAGCTGGGCCCTCAACGGGATCTACTCGATCGTAGGGGCTGTCCTCAGCCCCGCGGAGCCCTCAGGACACTCGC
>CADDZP010000479.1 GCA_902812475.1 Actinomycetota bacterium
GCGCCGGCCCGTGCACGGGCGCACCGGCGAACGCGTCACCGACGAACTCCACGATGTCGAACTGGCTCACGTCCACGCCAAGCCTCGCATTCGGTGGCCGGCCACTCCTAACGACTTGATCAGTATGTCAGATCCTCAGGGGCCGCGTGGGTCGCCCCAGTTCGATGAGCGTTGGCGCGCCGCCGACTACGTGATACCTGTTCAGTGTGCGCCTGACCATCCGCGTAGCACCGGCGAGTCGTCACCCGGCGGTGGGTGGGAGCCGCGCCGGCGCGCTCGTCGTACGGGTCCGCGAGCGGCCGGTGGAGGGCCGGGCGACGGAAGCGGCTCTCGCAGCCCTCGCCGATGCCCTGGGTGTGCATCGTCGAGCGGTGTCACTCGTGCACGGCGCGAACAGCCGGACGAAGGTCGTCGAGGTCACCGGCGACGATCGCCGCCTCGAAGCCGAGGTGACGAAGCTCGCAGGTTCCGTCTGTCCGTAGGCCGAAGCGCGTGTGGCCCTGACTCTCGAGGTTCTGTAGCTCGTGCCACCGCAGGGGAGTGGTCGGTTGACAGCCTGAACTCGGGTGGTTCGTCGGTGGGTACCTATCGGATGCGCTCGATAATCGTGCCGGTGGCTAGTGCGCCGCCACAACACATCGAGATAAGGGCTACCGATTCGCCTCGCCGTTCCAGTTCGTGCAAGGCGCTGGTGATCAGGCGGCTCCCGGTCGCCCCAACCGGATGCCCGAGGGCAATCGCTCCGCCGTTGACGTTCACCTTGTCGAGATCCGCGTCGTGGAACTTCGCCCAGCTCATGACCACCGAGGCAAAGGCTTCGTTGACCTCGAACAGGTCGATGTCCCCCATGCCCATGCCGGCTTTGTCGAGAACCTTCGATGTGGCAGCGATGGGTCCGTCGAGGTGGTAATACGGGTCCGAACCTACGAGCACCTGAGCGACAATCTTCGCTCTTGGCTTGAAGCCCTCGGCGCGTGCTCGTTCCTCGGACATCCAAAGCACTGCCGAAGCGCCGTCGGAGATCTGCGAGGAGTTCCCCGCGGTATGCATGCCGTCCGCAAGGACCGGCTTCAGCGCCGCCAACCCCTCGGCAGTCGTCGCGCGTGGACCTTGGTCCTTGGCGACCACAACGCGCTCACCACTGTGTTCTCCACGCGGTCCCTCCTCGCCGACGATCGGTACTTCGAGCGGCACGATCTCGCGCTCGAAGTGATGCTTGGCCACGGCCATGGCGGCCTTTTCCTGCGAAGAGAGCCCGAGCCAGTCGACGTCGGCGCGAGTGATCCCGTACTCGTCGGCGATCCGTTCTGCTGCATGGAACTGGTCGGGAAGATCCCAGGGAAGTTCGTCGGGGATCGCATGGCCGATGCCATGTCCGACGTTGGCGCCCAAGGGGACTCGGCTCATGGCCTCGACACCGCACGCAATGCCGACATCGATCGCACCGACCCCAATGAGGTTGTTGATGAAGTGGTTCGCCTGCTGGGATGAACCGCACTGGCAGTCCACCGTCGTGGCAGCGACCTTGTAGGGGAGGCCTTGTAGGAGCCAGGCCATCCTGGTGACGTTGAAGCCCTGCTCGCCTGCCTGGGTGACACACCCGCCGACGACCTGTTCGACCATGGATGGGTCGATGCCGGCTCGTTTGACCACTTCGACCTCGACGGCACCGAGCAGCTCGGGGGCCGAGAGTCCCGACAGCCATCCATTGCGCTTGCCGATTGGCGTACGCACAGCCTCCACGATCACCGGGTTGGACACTGCGGCTCCTCTCGTCGTTTCTTCATTTGCCTGGTCCTCTCGTTCACCTTGGCTCGGCGACTTCCATTCCGAGGCCGTGCGCATCCGCCATGTCACTAGGCGTCTATCGCGGTCGCTCTGCCTCTTGCAATCACGTGAAGCAGTGATGCGTCGTCGCTCACGGGAAACCACAGCCCGTTCGCCGCGCCGCTCGTTTGGGCCGGCTGCGCGGTCCTTGCGGTCCTGACTCGTCGGTCGCCTCCATCTGTTCTAAGAGGATCTGATTCGGCTACTAGGGGCAGCCTCCGTCACGCGCGGCTACCGGCAGAAATCCCCGAGGTCGTGCCGGTTCACGCGGCGTCTCTTGCCCAACCGGCGGAGCTCTGCCCAGGGCTTGCGCTGAGACTGTCCGGCGTCCCGCCACTTGTAGGGCTTACAGAGCGGACAACCCTTCCAGCGGCGGTGCGGCGAGTGGGCCACCGGCCAAGGGTATGGCCACCTTGACGGGGTGATGCCGAGGCTCTGTCAGCGCTGTTCGCGCGCTGACATGGCCCTGCCACCCGACCGTGTCGAAAGGCGACGCTCATGGCACTCGAGCACCCGCCGCCGAGCCCCAACGAGAACCGCTGCCCTGTCCCACTGCTTTTCCGCGGCCCGCGGTCGTCGTCTAGCTCCTGGACGACTCCTTCGTTCACGCCGACGACGACATCGCTGCTGTCCTGATAGCTGCGGTCGAGTTGCGACCTCGCGACGTCCTTGATGACGGTTGGGTCTGACTGGCTGCGCTCGCACGTCGCCTCATGCTCAACCCTCTTGGCGAACCGTCCCTTTACAAAGAAGCCTCCGGCTCCGGTCGCCTCCGCTTCGCTCCGACGCCCTCCACCTCCGGCACACACTTGCATTCTCTCCTGAGAATGCCTACAGTTGCCACTCGACGGCGCTATTAGGAGCCTGGTGGCTCTCGAAGGGAATGGCAGGTCGTGCTTTCCATCGGGAAGCTCGAGCG
>CADDZP010000480.1 GCA_902812475.1 Actinomycetota bacterium
GTCTTGACGCACTGCTCGCACCCTTCATGGAAGAACTGCTATCGACATGGATGGGGCAGCCAGTTGAAGCGGTGGTCGCCGAGTTCCCGTTGAAGAGACGTGGTGACTTCCGGTCCACGAACGTTGATCACGTATTCGTCTGCACGACAGAAGGCAACGCGGCCCCTTGGATCTTCTTCGAGCTCAAGACGGATGCTCGTTCGATTAGCGACGCCCAATTCGCCCGCTATGCCGCGGCGATGAATCGTGGGATGACAGCGTTGATCTCGGACCTGAAGTCCCTCGCGGCGCGGAGCCGGTTCAAGAAGAAGTACGAGGCGTCCGTAGAGCGCTTCTCGAAACTGCAGCTAGCCGGGGATGGGATCCGCCTCGTGATTCTTGCGCCGGTGCCAGTGCCGGCGGCGGCAAGGTTCGGGTCGAGCGCTGAGGTGCGCCTCTTCACCGACCTGGCGACAGCGGAGGTGACGAGTTATCCGGTGGAGTGGGAGTTGTTCAAGGCTCATATTCTTCCCGTGCTTCTCTAGGCGCTCTCGGAAGCACGTCGCGTCCAAGACGGTCATGCGTTGGTGGGCGAGGTACCGAAGATCGACCTCGCCACCCGTTCGGCCGCGTCGCTCTGCATTGGCGGTGTGACGTGGGTATAGATCCCCTGTGTCACGTGAGTGCTCGAGTGGTTGAGGCGCTCGGAGACGATCTTGATGTCGATGCCCTCCTCAAGCGCGAGCGTGGCCCAGGTGTGGCGTAGGCCGTGCAAGACGAGGCGCGGGAGCGGCTCGGCGGGATGAGCGCGGTTGTACTGCGCCTGCTTGCGTAGGAACTCACGACTGAATCTGTCCGGGTCGTACGGTCTGCCGTCCGGGTGACAGAAGACGAAGCCGGCATCGTCGTAGCCGGGTCCAGCCAACAGGCGCTCCTCGTTCTGGCGGGCCCGCCAACTCCGCAGCATGGCGACGGTCGAGGAGTCGAGTCTGATCAGGTGACCGCGCTTCGTCTTCGGTAGCTCCTTGACCAGCAGCTTGTGATCGATCGCGGTCACTTGACGGCAGATGATCGCAGTCGCCTTGTCGAGGTTGACGTCGTCCCACGCGATCCCCAGACACTCGCCTCGTCTGCAGCCGGTCGTGGCGAGGAACACCCAAGCCGGCAAATAGCGGCAGTCCGCCGCGTACTCCAGGAAGCCGCGGAGCTCGTCGGCGGTCCAGGCCGGCGGTCGTGCCCGCCGAGTGGCGCTCAGCGGCGGGGGTGTCGCGGCGTCCGCAACGTTGCGGGCCACGCGGTTCCAGCGAAGCGCATCCCTGAGAGCGGCGTGCAGGATGGTGTGGATGTAGCGCACGGTCCTCGGCTTGAGCCCGGGCGGACGCCCGGCTCGCTTTCTTTCGGGAGCGAGCGCTCTACGAAGCAGAGCCGCGACAGCGTGGTGGGTGATCGAGCCGACTTCGTCGGGGAACTCGGCGCCCAGCTGATCTGCGATGGCCTTGTACGACAGTCCGGTGCCACGCAGCTCCTTCACTCGGCCGACGAGCTCGGCCGAGTGCTGCTTCCGTGCTGGTGATGCTTGCCGGCGGCCTTCGTCGAGCAGCGTCCGATACAGCCCGTTGAGGGCCATCGGCGTCAGACGCTGGAGCGGAACCGCGCCGATGTACGGGTTGACGTGCAGACGGACGTAGCGCTCGTACGAGGCGTAGGTGCTCTCCTCGAGGTTCGGCGGGCGGCGAGACGGCAGCCACTCCTCCACGAGGAAGCCGCCCAAGGTGATGCGCTCGGGCCGGACGAAGGTGCCCGTGTTCACGGCATTGAGGACCGCGATCTGGGCGGCCTCAGCCTCTCTTCTGGTGCGGAACCCGCCCTTGGTGACCTGGCTCCGCTTGCCGTCGGGCGCGGCGACATAGACGTAGTAGGTGTACGTCGAGCCTCGCTTGCGGATGTTCGATCGAGTGCGACTGCTCATGGACTCTCCTCCTCGTCACTCCATCCCTCAACGGGTTCTACAACCTGGCGTATGGCATCCAGGTCGAGGAATGTCCCGGGCTTGTAGTTGTCGAATGCCTCCAGGGCGTCGGCCATCGCCCGGAGGCTCGCTGCCAGTGAGCCGACGTTGTCGCCGAGGCCCTTGGACTGGCGCAAGCGCCGGCGGGCCAGCCCGTTGAAGGCGACGGCCAACATGTCCTCGGGCGTGTAGCGGTCCCGGTGCCGCGCCAGCTCTGAGAGAAATGCGGTGTCCGGCTCACGCTCGAGCACGTCGTCAGCGGGCACCGTGATCGCGGCGGACACGTGCGCCCAGGGCGCCGCCCGATCGGCGACAGCCGGGAAGTTCTTGGCGTGACCCCACACAAGCAACAGCAAGTACTCCCAGGGCCAGCCCTTGGCGGGCGAGTCGGACGTCTCCAAAGCGCCGGGCCCGTCCTCGGGCGGCATGAAGAAGTAGAGGACTGGAAGATCGAACGTCCGGGCCAGGGCGACGAGCTCGTTGGCGCCGAACTGGCGCACGCGCGCTCCCGTGACCCAGCCCTCGGCCTGGGCAACGGTGATGGCGGTCCAGGTGGCCCCCGTGAACCGGCTCAGACGGTCGGCGATCTCGGCCTGAGTCAGCCCTCGCAGCTCGCGTGCGCGAGTCATGTTGTGGGCCACGACCTGGCTTGCGCTCCAGGCCTTCGGCTCGCGCTTGGGCTTCGCCACCCTCAGCCTCGTCTCAAACCGGGGACAGAGTCCCTGAGATG
>CADDZP010000481.1 GCA_902812475.1 Actinomycetota bacterium
CGAGGTCACGGGAGCCGCCGAACAGTTCGGGAAACTGGTCGCCCTCCTTCGCCCGCAGACGGATCCAGTCCTCGGTCGCGTCGAACAGAAGGAGCGACCCGCGCACGAGCACGGTGAGCTCGGACTTGAGGTCGTCGAGCGGCAGCGCGGCGTGCATCGCGTACGCGCTGTCGGCGACGGTCACGCAGTGCTCGACGACCGCGGCCAGCACCTCCTCCTTGGAGGAGAAGTGGGCGTACAAGCCGCCTCCACCGGGCTTGAGCCCCGCCGCCTTCTCGAGCTCGGCGACGGACGTCCCCGCGAAGCCGGACCGGCCGAACAGCTTCGTCGCCTCGTCGATGATCCGTTGACGAGTGTCCGGGGCCACGGGTATAAGTATACACTGGTAGATGACCAGTGATTACTGATCGGGAAACATGGCAGCGATCGAGGTCGAGCAACTCCGGAAGTCCTACGGCCCCTTCGAGGCCGTGCGTGGCATCTCGTTTTCTGTACCGGCCGGCGGATCGGTTTGCCTGCTGGGGCCCAACGGCGCGGGCAAGACGACCACCATCGAGATCCTCGAGGGCTACCGGGCGCCGACCTCCGGCGCAGTCTCCGTGCTCGGCACCGATCCGGCGTCGGGCGGCCGATCGCTCCGGGCGAGGGTGGGCATCGTGCTGCAAGAGGCCGGCTTTCCGCTCGAACTGACGGCGGCTGAGCTCGTCGACGTGTGGCGGCGCTACTACCCCGACCCTCTTTCGGCTGACGAGGTCATCGAGGCGGTCGGGCTCGCCGACCGGCGAGACGTGCGCACCAAGTACCTGTCCGGCGGCGAGCACCGGCGGCTCGACCTCGCCCTCGGGATCGTCGGACGACCCGAGGTCCTGTTCCTCGACGAGCCGACGACGGGGTTCGACCCATCAGCACGGCGAGCTGCGTGGGAGGTCATCTCCGGGCTGGTCCGAGACGGGCTCACCCTGCTCCTCACGACGCACTATCTCGAGGAGGCCCGTGAACTCACCGACCGAATCCTCATCATGGCGGACGGCGCCATCGTTGCCGACGGTGCCCCGGCCGAGATCGGCAAGGCGCACGCGCTGGGTCGCGTGACCTTCAGTCTGCCGCGAGGGCTCAGCAGAGGAGACGTGCCCCGCTTGCCCGCGGGATGCGACCTCGATGTGGAGGGCGACACCGTGTCGATCACCGCGTCCGACCTCGTTCGGGTCAGCCACGCGGTGACGACGTGGGCGCTCAGGCGTGGCTTCGAGCTGGCGGACTTTCGCGTCGAGCAACCGAGTCTCGAGGACGCCTATCTCGGCATCGTGCGTGGTCTCGAAAGGATTCCCAGCGCGTGAACGGATCGGCCCTGACGCTCGCCCAGCTCCGTCTGGAGCAGCGGACCTTCTGGCGCAACCGGGAGGCAGCGGCGTTCTTCTTCGCCCTCCCTATCGTGCTTCTCCTGCTCTTCGGGGCCCTCTTTCGAGGGGCGGAGGCCGTCGGTGGAGTCCCGTTCAAGCACTACTTCGCCTCCGGTGTCATCGGCATCGCCATCATGTCGGCCACTTTCACGAGCCTCGCGATCGTGCTCGCCGTGCAGCGCGACCGCCTCCTCCTCAAGAGGTTCCGGGGTACGCCACTCGGGGCCGGTCCGCTGTTCGGGGCGAAGGTGCTCAGCGCTGTCATCGTCGTCTGCGTCCAGGTCGTGATCATCGTGGCGATCGCACGGGTGGAGTTTGGGACGCCCCTTCCCCGGGATCCGATCGCGTTCGCGGCCGCAGTCCTGGCTGGTATCGCCGTGTTGGCCATGGGCGGTGTGGCGATAAGCGCCATCATCCCCAACGGCGACTCTGCGCCGGCAATCGTGAATCTTCCGTACCTGGCGCTGATGTTCATCTCCGGGCTGTTCTTCAACTTCGCTCGGCAGCCACGCTGGCTCCAAGTGGTGGCGAACCTCTTCCCGCTGCGATGGTTGCTGGACGCAATCCGTGCTGGGTATCTCGGCCGGGACTTCTTCCACACGCGGTCCTTCGTCGCCCCGGGCGGCCGTGTGGAGGTCGTCCCGGCAGTCCACGGCGTGCACGGCGTCACCGCGCTGGGCGTCGGATACGGCGTTCTCGCGGCCTGGGTCATCCTCTTCACGCTGATGGCGCTGCGGCGGTTTCGGTGGGAGCCCAGAGCGACCTGACCGATCTCAGGACGCGCCCGAGACCATCACCCGGTTACTGCGAATGACTCCAGCTCGTGCCGCACGTCCTCCAGCCACGCTCGATCGCCGAGGATCACGGCGCCACTTCCCTGCTGCCACATCTCCTTGAAGCCCGCCACGCCCTGCTCGGCCCACGTCTTGTGGCTGCGATAGCCGAACTGGGCGTTCCGCAGCACCGTAGGGATCAGCGCCTGCCTCCCGTCGTCATCAAGGCCGTAGCTGTCGGCTATGAGGCGCAGCCGACCGACACGGTCAATCGGGAGGCGCCACCCGGCCTCCTCCGCTCGCTCGTCGCTGATGAGCGGCACCCAGTGCTTGGCCGCAGAGGCCACGTCGTCGAGTCGCGTTCCTGGCTGCGCGAACTCCCAGTCGATCAGCGCCACGGGGCGGCCGCCACGAAAGACCACGTTCGACGGCCACAGGTCGCCGTGGCGGATGATCGGCCCACCGGGGGCTCCGAGCCAACACCGCCAGGTGGCGCCAAGCGGCGGCGTGAACCCCTCCACGGCGTCGTGATAGC
>CADDZP010000482.1 GCA_902812475.1 Actinomycetota bacterium
GCACCGGGTTGCCCGTCGACGTCGTCGCCGTCCCCGAGGGAGCGGCCCTCGGCGCAGCGTTCATGGCGCGCGTGGCGGCCGCCATGTCGGGCTCGAGCCCGACATGGCGGCCGGCGCTCGCTGGGCGCGCACGTCCCACACCGTCGATCCCGACCCGGCGTGGGTCGGCCCCGTCGCCGAGCGCTATCAACGATTCAGGGAGCTCGCAGGTTGAGCCTCGACATCCGCATCGACCGTGAGAAGTGCATGGGCTCGGGCAACTGCTCGTTCTGGGCTCCCTCGACGTTCGACCTCGACGAGGACGGCATCGCTGTCGTCACCGACCCGGAGGGCGACCCCGAGGAGAAGATCGTGACCGCAGCCCAGGGCTGTCCGACGCAGGCGATCTCGGTCTGGCGCGGCGACGAGCAGATCGCATAAGGAAAAGGAACCGCCAATGCCCATCGGCATCTCAGAAGAGCACGAGGCCCTGCGGGCGACGGCCCGTCGCTTCCTCGAGTCGCGGTGTCCGCCGCCGGTGCCTCGCAGCTACCTCGAAGCCGAGACGGAGGAGCTGCCGCCGTTCTGGGACGAGCTCGCGGCGCAGGGTTGGTTGGGCCTCGCCGTCGACGAGCGCTATGGCGGTCAGGGCTACGGCTTCGTCGAGCTGGCGGTGGTCCTGGAGGAGCTCGGACGGGCGATGGCGCCCGGGCCGTTCGTCCCCACGGTCATCGCCGCCGCCGTCCTCCAAGACACTGCGACCGAGGAAGAGAAGTCGACGTGGCTCCCGAAGCTGCTCGACGGCTCGACGCCCGCGGCGGTGATGCTCGACGGCAACCTCGTGCTCGGGGGCGGGCTGGCCCGCCTGCTGGTGACGCCCGGGCAGATCGTCGCCGACCCGACTGTCCAGCCCACGCACAGCCTCGATGCCACCCGACGCCTGGCCCGCTTCGAGGGCATCGCAGACCCGGCCGCGCCCGCGCCCGACCGGTGGCGGGACATCGCGGCCGTCCTCCTCGGCGCCGAGGCCGTCGGCCTGGCCGGGTGGTGCCTCGACACGGCGTCGTCGTACGCCAAGGTGCGCGAGCAGTTCGGCCGTCCCATCGGCCAGTTCCAGGCCATCAAGCACAAGTGCGCCAACCTCCTCGTCGCCGTGGAGCAGGCGCGAGCTGTGGTCTGGGACGCCGCAAGCGCACTGGGCGACCCGGCCACCGCCTCGTTGCCCGCGGCCGTCGCCGCCTCGATCGCCTTCGACGCCGCGGCCGATGCGGCCAAGGAGTGCGTGCAGATCCTCGGTGGCATCGGCTTCACATGGGAGCACGACGCCCACCTGTATCTGAAGCGGACCATGTCGATCCGCCAACTGGTCGGGCCTACCGAGCGGTGGCGCACGCGCACGGCGACCATGGCCCTGGCCGGCTCGCGCCGCCAGCTGCACGTCGACCTGCCCGAAGAGGCCGAGCACGTGCGCGCCGACGTTCAACGTTTCATCGCCGACCTCAAGGAGCGGGACCGCGGCGAGTGGAATCGCCGCCTGGCCGAGCAGGGCTACATCGCCCCGCACTGGCCGCGGCCGTGGGGCCGCGACGCCGGCCCGGTCGAGCAGCTCGTGATCGACGAGGAGATGACCAAGGCCCGCATCCGCCGGCCCAACCTCGCCGTCGGCGCCTGGGCGCTCCCGACGATCATCGCCCACGGCACCCCCGAGCAGCAGGAGCGGTTCGTGGGGCCGACGCTCACGGGCGAGATCTGGTGGTGTCAGATGTTCAGTGAGCCGGGCGCCGGCTCCGACCTGGCGTCGCTGTCGACCAAGGCGGTGCGGGTCGACGGCGGGTGGTCGCTGTCGGGTCAGAAGGTGTGGACGTCGATGGCGCAGCGCGCCGACTGGGCCATCTGCCTGGCCCGCACCGACCCCGACGCCCCCAAGCACGCGGGGATCACGTACTTCCTCGTCGACATGAAGTCCGACGGCCTCGACGTGCGGCCCCTGCGGGAGCTGACAGGTGAGGCGATGTTCAACGAGGTCTTCCTCTCCGACGTCTTCGTCCCCGACGACTGCGTCGTCGGTGCCGTCAACGATGGGTGGCGCCTGGCCCGCACGACGCTCGCCAACGAGCGGGTCTCGATGTCGAGCGGGTCGTCGTTCGGCGGGGGCGTGGAGAACCTCCTGGGCCTCATCGCGGCGCGTCCCGACGTCGCCGGTGACGCCGTCGTCCTGGACCGGGTCGGTGCCCTCGTGGCTGAAGCCCAGTCGCTCGCCGTCCTGGGGCTGCGGACCGCACTCCGGGCCGTGTCGGGCGTCGACCCGGGCCCGGAGTCGAGCGTCCGCAAGCTGCTCGGCGTCGAGCACGAGCAGCGCACCCAGGAGCTCGGGCTGGTCGCCCTCGGCGCCGAGGGTGCGACCACCGAAGGCGACGCCGCCGGCTGGACGTTCGGCTTCCTGGCCAACCGCTGCCTGACGATCGCCGGGGGCACCAGCGAGGTCCAGCGCAACGTCATCGGCGAACGTCTACTCGGGTTGCCTCGCGACCCCTAGGATGAGAGGCGATCCTGGGGCGATCCTTCGGCTGGAGGTCTGTCCCGTGACGTATCGATTTCTGGGAGCTTCTGGTGATGGATCGAAGAGAGGTCCAGGGCGACCGCCGCTTCGGCGACCGGCGCGCCGACCATCCGTTCCGCCCGGCCGCCACGGAGCGGCGCTCGGGAGCTGACCGGCGT
>CADDZP010000483.1 GCA_902812475.1 Actinomycetota bacterium
GGCTGGAACGGCTTCGGCGGCTGGCTCCGATGCTGGCGGGGGCTCGACGGCCGGAGCTGTATCCACGGCGCCAGCGATGTCGACGGGAGGCGCGGAAACCGGCGCGGGCGGCGCTGAAGGAGCAGCGGCAGCGACGGGCGCAGCCAGCTGCACGTCCTGCAGGGCAGAGCTCACGGCGTCACGCACGCTGGCGGCGAGGGTCTCGCCGAAGCGCTGGAGGCGCTCGGTCTCCTGGCGGAGATCGGCGGCCAGCTGTTCGCTCGACGGCGCCGCGGCCGTCTCGGTGGGCAGGGCGGCGACGCCGGGTTTGGTCGCCGCATCCATCAGCTGGGCCATGCCCTCGTGCACCGTCTTGGCCACCTCGGCCCGCAGCTGCTCGGCCAGGCTCTGCCCGAAGTCCTGCAGGCGCTCGGTCTCCTGGCTGAGGGCCTGCGCACGCGCCTCGACGTGGGCCAGCGCCTGGCGGACCTCGTCCTGGCGGGCACCCGCCATGCGGTCGACGCCCTGTTCGATGGTCGTGGACACGTCGCTGCGTAGCTGGTCGGCGACGGCCTTCTCGAAGCCCTGCAGGCGAAGCGTTTCGTTGCGCAGCTCGGCGGCCCAGCCCTTGACCTCGGCCAGCGCCTCGGCCACCTCGCTGTCGCGGTTCTCGGACAGGTCGCTGAGGACCGCCTGCTGGCGGGCGAGGCCGCCGGCGAGGACGCTCAGCTCGTCACGGAGACCGTCGAAGGCGGCCTGCAGCCAGGCCAGGACCTCCGTGCGCGCCTGGTCGGCTCCTGAGGGCTGTTCGGACGGCGTGCGGGCCTGTACGCGTACGGGCGTGACCGTGCGCCGCGCCAACGCGCCGGGCGGGGACACGACGTGCACCTCCCGCGGGCCGCGCGCCCATACCTCGGCGCACCCCGCGAACCGCCCTCTGCACACCACACCGCACTGCGGACAGGTGCACGCGCTCTCGCCCGCCCGCATCGGGTGGCCGCAGCCCTCACGGATCTGGGGGCCAAACTCGTGACACCACCCCATGTGGGCGCATCTTACCCGTCGACCCCTCGCGCCCTCGGAGACCGTCGGTCCACCTGCGTGCGGACGCGAGTCGGCTCGCCGTCACACATGACGACGAGCCGACGGAACGCTGTGGTCTTTGGTGCTAGCCCGCGAAGCTGGGGCTCTTGGCGACGGCCTTGGCCGGCGCCGACCGGGGAGCCGACTTCGCAGCAGTCGTCTTGGCAGCCGCCGGTGCCTTGGGCGGGCAGGTGCCGCCGGAGGCGTCGGACTGGTTCACCGCCACCGAGCAGCCCGAAGCGACCGAGCCGTTGACGGCGATGGAGTCGCCCGAGCTCACCGAGTTGTTGAGGGCGAGGCCGAAGCCCGAGCACACCGAGGTGCTGTCGGCCTTGCAGCTGCCCGACTCGTTCGGCGCCTGGGCCGTGAGCGGGGCCGGAGCCTGCACAGCAGCAGCGGTGCCGTGCGACTGCGTCTTGGCCGCATCAGCCGGTGCGGTCAGCACCATGCTTGCCGCCGTCACGAGGCCCGTCATCGCTGCCAGGCAGCCAATCCCGGCCATCCGCATGTTCTTGATCTTCATGAACCTTTCCCTTTGCTCCAGCCTGTTGGTCCCTTGTATTACCCGTTTGCCGTTACGTGTCTACGCCGTTCCCTCTTCCCGTCGGCCGAGGCCAGCAAACGCTACGAGCAGCCCGCCAAGGGCGAGTGCGAGAGCGCCAGCCAGGCTCATCTGCAACGTCTCGATACCGGTGAAGGCGAGCGCCTTGCCGGCACCAGCGGCGTTGCCCGCCGTCGCCTTGGACGGCGCACTGTGGTTGCTCGCCCCGTGAGGAGCGCACGTGCCGCCCGAAGCGGTGGAGCGGTTGATCGCCACCGAGCAGCCCGAAGCCACCGAGCCGTTGACGGCGATCGCGTCACCGGACGCCACCGAGTTGATGAAGGCCTTGCCGGACCCCGATGCCACCGAGGTCTCGTCGGCGATGGCCAAGCCCGACGCCGTCGGGTTGACCGGGCCACCCGGAGGCGGCGCCACCAGATGGTTGATGACGCCGGTGTTGATGACGCCGGTGTTCCCGCCACCGCCGGTGTTCCCGCCACCGTTGTTCCCAGCCGCGTTGCTCGAGCCGCTGCTGCCGCCCACCGCCTGGGAGGCGTTGGTCACGCCGCCGCCGTTCTGGGTGGCGTTCGCCGTGGCCGCCCCCGTTGTAGCGGGGTCGGCCGCTGCAGCCTGCAGCGGGCCGGCCTCGAGCGCGTCCTTCCCGGTCAGCTGGGCCGTCGCCGCCTGTGACGACCCCGTGTTGCCGGAGTCAGCCGTCGAGCTCGTGCCCTTGCCGCTCGGACCGGTGTCGCCCGAGCCGCCCGTCACCGACACAGGGTTGGCGACAGAGGTCGAGCTGGCGGCACCGGTGTCGCCGAAGTTGCTGCCCGACGACTGCACGGTCGTGTTGCCGCTGTCGCCCGTGGTCGCCCGCGGGGACTCGTTGACGTTGCTCGCACCACCGGGGCCGCCGTTGGCGGAGGTGGCACCGATGGAGTCACCGCCGCTCACGTGGCCGATGGTGAAGTGGCTGCGGCTGCCGACCCGGACACGACCGCGGAGGTCGCCGGCCCGGTCGGACGTGGCGTGGGCACGGAACCCGCCACGATCGCCGTTGCCGCCGATGGCCCGCCCGGCCGTGGCGT
>CADDZP010000484.1 GCA_902812475.1 Actinomycetota bacterium
GCCCCGCCGAGTGCCGCCGTTGGCATCCGCCTCGCGCTCGAGCCGGGCCGGGGCCGAACCGCCGTCCCGGTGCGCAGCGCGCTGTCCGGAACTGTGGTCGCCATCGCCGCCGTGGCCGCGGCGTTCACGTTCGGCAGCAACCTCGTGCGTCTCGTTCACACGCCGAAGCTGTACGGGCAGACGTGGACCCTCGCCGTCGACACCCAGTTCGGTGCCCTACATCCGGATCGCACCATCGACTTCCTCGAGCACCAGAAGGGCGTTACCGGCTGGACGTTCGGCGACCACGTCAACGTCACCATCGCCGGCAAGAACGTGACCACCATCGGCCTGGCGCCGGGCCGCGGTGGGGAGACGTGGCCGGCGATCGTCGAAGGCCGGGCCCCTGCCGCCGACGACGAGATCGCGCTGGGCACCAAGACGCTCGCCGCCATCCACCGCCACGTCGGCCAGGCGATCACGGTCGCGCCGCAAGGCGAGTCAGAGGGTCAGCCGATGACGATCGTTGGCAGAGCAGTCTTTCCATTTTTCGGACAGGGCGACTTCAACCCGACGGGGCTCGGTGACGGTGCCGCCATCAAGGACCCGCTCGTGAACGCCCCGCCGGAGGCGCACCCGGGCTACAACTTCGTGCTCGTGCGCATGGCGCCGGGTGCGGGCGCCGGCACCGTCGCCCGCTTCCGCCAGAACCTTCAACGGGCCGATGGTGTGTGTCCCCAGGATCAGGTCTGTGACGTCGAGACCGCCAAGCGCCCCGTCGACATCCTCAACTACTCGCGCATCCAGACCACGCCACTGTTGCTCGCCGGGCTGCTCGCCCTGCTCGCCGTCGCCACCGTCGCCCACCTGCTGGTCACATCGATCCGCAGGCGACGCCGCGACTTGGCTGTGCTCAAGACGATGGGCTTCGTCCGCCGTCAGGTGTCGTCAGCCGTAGCGTGGCAAGCCACCACACTCGTCGTCGTTGCCCTTCTCGTCGGCATCCCATTGGGCGCGGCCGGCGGGCGCTGGGTGTGGCAGGTGTTCGCCGAGCGCATCGGGATCGCGCCCGCGCCGCGGGTGCCGCTCATCACGCTCCTGTTGTTCATTCCCGTCGCCGTCATCGTGGCCAATATCCTGGCCTCGGGACCGGGCTGGGTCGCGGGCCGGCTCAGGCCGGCGCCGGTGCTACGAACCGAGTGACCAGGCGCCGTTGACGCTGGAGTAGTTCACCCAGACGTCGTCTGACGGCGAACCCTTCGCCTCGACCAGCTCCTGGTTGCGCAGTCCGTTGGCCGGAGTGGCGAACACCGAGCCCGGGAACTTCCTGGCGCACAGGTCGCGCGCCTTGTCCCACTTGCTCGTCGCTGCTGTCACATGCCAGGCGCCGGTCGCATCGACGCATGCCACGTGGTGTTTGTCCGTGCAGTCGCCGGCGTGGAAACGGCCGTCACCGCCCTGGTAGGCGCAGTCACCGCCACCCGCCTTGGGCTCGTCCTTCGCCCAGCTCCACACCAGCGCCGCGAGACGCGGATCCTGGGGCGTCAGCTGGTCGAGCCCGATGATGTTGACGCCGCACTGGGTCATCAACGAGACCGTCTGCGGGGTGCTCAGGTGGTTCGTGCCGTCGCCCAGCGTCGCCGTCAGCCACGTGCTGTCCTCGAACTCGCGGCGGAAGATGCCGTGGCCGGCGGCCTGGGCACTCTGGCGAGCAGCGCGGTCGGCGGCGCACGCATTGGAGTCGTACGTGGAGGGGTCGCCGCTCTCGTCCCAGTACGGCTGGCGCTCGTGGACCCACGTGCCCCACGCCCCGCCGACGCCGCAGTTCCCGACGATGAGCACCTGGTGCCCGGCGGCGAGGATGTCGGCGCTGCTTGCGGTCAGCGGCATGTCGTCGCACGACCCGTCCTTCGGCCGGTACACCCGGTGGCCGAGGCCGTCGGCGATGAGGTTGGCGGCGATGTCCTGCGCCTGGGCGTTGTAGCCGTTCTGGTCGACGAGCTGGTTCTCGAGGTACAGCATTACGACCTGGTCCTTGTTGTGGTCCAGCCACGACCGCAGCTCTGCGAGTCCGTCCTGGAAGGGCCGGTCCCACGTGCAGCCGACGTGCACGTAGCCCTGCGTCTGGCCCGAGTCTCCGTGGCACATCGTCACCCACTTGCCACCCGTGCTCGGGTTGCCGAACGGGCTGGGCCACCAGTGCAGGTCGATCTCGATGGCCCGGATGTCCATGCGCAGCTGGTCGGTGAGGTTGTAGACCTGATTCGGGTCCTGGTTGGTCAACGTCGGGTAGTAGCTGGTCGACCCGAGCGTGTAGCTCGACGCGTTGAAGCTGTTGTGGGTGTGGGGCAGCTGCTCGTCGGACAGCGGGGCGGCGGCGTCGAGCCCGCGCTGGAGCGACAGTGCCCGGTGGGTCCACGAGGACTGGTAAGCGTCGACCTGGGCCTCGGAGATCGTGCGCCCGTCGACAGGCGAGCACGCCTCGGGCGCGGACGGGTCGGGCGCCGAGCGCAGCGGTGTGCGGCAGGCAGCTGCCGCGTCGTCGCGGGCCTGCTGGGCACCGCGCTGCACGTAGGGAGTCGGGTCGGACGCAGCGCGGGCGACGGCGGGGACCGCGCCGATCAGGGAAGCGAGCGCGAGGATGGAAAGGAGTCTGCGGGCCACGCCTCATCGTTCGACGACGCGGCTCGGGACTCCTTCCCTA
>CADDZP010000485.1 GCA_902812475.1 Actinomycetota bacterium
CCCAGACCCTCACCGTCGCCGACTCCGGCGCCGGGGTGAAGTCGAGCGGCGATCCCTTCGACGTGGCGCCCGCTGCTGCGGCGAAGCTCGTGGTCACCACGCCGTCGGCGACGGTGCCGTCGGGCTCCCAGACGTCGGCGACCGCCACCATCGAGGATCCCTACGCCAACACCGTTACGGGCTACAGCGGCGCAGTGACGTTCACCCAGGCCGGACCGGGCACGGTTGCCGGCCTGCCGACGGCCGCTGTGGCCGTGGCCAACGGGATTGCCTCGACGGGCAACCTCTCTGCCGACGGCCTCGGCTCGGTCACTCTCACGGGAGCGTCAGGGTCGCTGCAATCCGGTACGGCGTCGTTCACGGTGACGACGGCGTCGACTGCCACATCCCTGACGGCCTCGGCGGGTGCTCTCCAGTACTCCGACACTGTCGGGCTGACGGCGACCGTCACACCGGCGACGCTGCCGACCGGTAAGACCGTCGCGGGGGGCAATGTCAGCTTCTGGCTCAACGGTCAGAAGCTCGGGACGAGCGCCGTGACCGTGAACGGCTCGACCGCTACGGCGACGTTGACGCCGAAGGTCGCCACACAGCCGAACGCGTATACGGGCAGTAGTGGCCTGAAGGCGGTCTTCGAACCCGCCGCCGCGTCGGTGTTCGCGGGCAGCACGAGTGCGACCGCACCGTTGACTGTCAACCGCGAGGACGCATCCCTTGCCTACTCCGGTGACGTGATCGCCCTCACCGGCGGCACGCTCAACCTCCGGGCGACGGCCTGGGACTCGGCCGCCGCGGGCTACAGCGGGCCGAACGCGGAGACGACCGGCGGGAGCAATGGCGACATCACCAAGATGTGGGTCGCCTTCGACATCTATCCCGCGGGCTCATGCGGCACGGGGACGCCGACGACGAAGTACGCCCAGGTCGCCGACACGGGCACCGCGGGCGACGGCATCGGGACGGCGACGGCCACGTACTCGTCGTCGAGCGAGGCCAGCTACTGCGTGGTCAGCCGGCTGGTCGCCGGACCGAGCGGCGGCATCAACGCCTGGTACGCGGCGGCCAACGCCCAGGCGGCGGGTATCGACTTCTATACGAACACCGGTCAGTTCGCGACCGGTGGCGGCACCGTCACCGACCCGGGCGGGTCGAAGGGCAACTTCGGGTTCAACGCCCGGTCGCAGAAGAAGGGCTCCCCGAAGGGCCAGCTCGTCTACGTCTACCGGGGCACCTACAACGGCGTGGCCGCCGACTTCGTCATCAAGTCCAACGCCATCACAGGCGCATCGTTCAGCGGCGCCAAGTGGCCGATCTCCTCCACGCTGCAGGGCAAGGCCACCATCCAGATCAACCGGGCGTCCGATGGCGTGAGCCTCTCCTCCGATGGCAACGCCACCTTCACCGGCGTCGTCGTCGACAGCAACCAGAACCCGGCGGGGACGGGCGACTCGTTCTCTCTCAACGTCTACGACAAGAACGGGGTGCTGTACCACCAGGTGCCGGCGTCGGCGTTGCAGGGCGGCAACGTCGTCGTGCACCAGGGCTAGCGACGAAATCAGCCGATCTACCGATTGAGGGCACGGCGACCACGCGCGCTAAATAGGTCGCAATACGAGCGACCAGGCGGGCGCTCTGGCTGGGAGGCAGTTGCTGGGAATGCTCTCAGAGAACGCGTCGGGTGGAGAGTCCTTGCGGCTTCTCCAAGGTCATCGCTGTGTCGCAGGGGCGGATCACGGCCGCCGCGCCGCGGGGTCGGCCAGGTTCGCCGGGGCGGCGGGTGACGACGTCGAGCGCACCCCTCGTGTCCGATCCGCTGCGAGCCGTGACGTTGCCCTCGACGAACGAAGGGGCCGGACTGGCGGGCAGTCCCTGCGCATTCTCGTCATCGAGGACCACGAGCTCTTTGCCGAACTTCTGACGTACTCTCTCGCACTCGCCGGCTTCCAGAACGTGCGGCGAGTCGACCCGGCTGACCTCCATCTCGATGCCGTCCTGGCGGCCGCTGAGCGGTTCGATCCGGACATCGTCCTCCTCGACCTCCTGCTGGGAGCGGCGGGGGTCGCTACCGGCTACATCGAGCCCATGAGCGCGCGCAGTGCGCAGGTGCTCGTCCTCACGGCCAGCGAGGATCCGACCCTGCTCGCTGAGTGCCTCGAAGCAGGGACCGCGGGCCTCTTCTCGAAGGGCTGCCCGTTCGCCGAGCTTCTGGAGGGGCTCACCGATGCGGCGCTGGGTGACACGGTCCTCTCGCCGCAGGCGCGGGCCGCCGTTCTCGACGCACTCAAGCGGAGGCGTGCAGACCAGCTGCGAGGGCTCGACGGCTTCAAGGACCTGACGCGCCGTGAAGCCGTCGTCTTGCGCGCCCTCGTCGACGGGCGCGTGGTCGAGGAGATCGCTGCTACCGACGGCGTCGCTGTGACGACGGTCCGGGCGCAGGTGCGTTCGGTCCTGCAGAAGCTCGGCGTGAACTCCCAACTGGCGGCCGTCGCACTGGCGAGGCGCGCCAATTGGCCCCACGACAGGTGAGAGCGGGCGACGAGAATCGAACTCGCGTTCTCAGCTTGGGAAGCTGATGTTCTGCCTCTGAACTACGCCCGCGTGGTGGCGGCCAAGGTAGCAAAGGTGCTGGTCAGCGGCGGTGCGGCCGCGCGCGACGTCGACGACGGCAACTGGTGT
>CADDZP010000486.1 GCA_902812475.1 Actinomycetota bacterium
GGCCTGGGCTGCGGGGCCCGGCCGGCACAGCCACGACCGGCTCGTCGGCAACGACGTCGAGCCTGTCAGTTCCTGCGCCCGCGGGCACCCAGCCCGGCGACCTCCTGCTCGCCCAGGTGTCCTACACCGCCGTCGCCGGCATCCCCTCGGTGAGCGCGCCGTCGGGCTGGACGCTGCTCAACTCGACTGCGAAGGGCAACGACACCGACGCGGTGTTCTGGCACCTGGGCCAGGCTGGCGACCCGACCAGCTTCGCCTTCACATTCTCTGCGGCAACCGAGGCCACCGGAGCCATCGTCGGCTATGCGGGCGTGGATCAGACCATACCCATCGACGCGTCGGCGGCGTCGACCGACGCCTCGAGCGCCACGAGCCACACCGCACCCGCATTGACAACGTCATCGTCGAACGACGTCCTCGTGGTCACGTTCTCGACGGTAGGGTCGACGACCACGTCGGCTGACCCAGCCATGGCCCAGCGCTGGTCCCTCTCCACGACCGCGGCGGCGAACAATGTGTCGAGTGAAGGCGCCGACCAGGTGCTGAGCACGCCTGGATCGACGGGCACGCGCACGGTAACCACTACCGCAGCCACAGCGGGGGTCCTCCACGCGATCGCCCTTCGACCAGCGCCGACCAGCCACATCCGCTATGGCTACACCGACCATTCCGACAACGCGGCCCTCGAGATGAACTCTGTCGGCCAGGTCCTCGACCGCACCGTCAGCGTGGTCGGCGGCGTGACCCTGACGCGCACTGGGTCTGTGCCGGCCTCCTCAGACGTGTGGAGTTACCCCAACCTGCACGGCGACGTGAGCGGGACCGCCAACGGCAGCGGCGTCAAGACCGGCAGCACCTTCACCTGGGACCCATACGGGAACCCGCTGGCGGGCCAGCCAGCGAACACCTCCTCGACCCTCTCGTACGGGTGGGAGGGCTCCCACCTGAAAGGCACCGAGCACCAAGGCGATATCGACACCATCGAGATGGGCGCCCGGCCCTATGTAGCCGGGCTTGGCCGGTTCCTCTCGGTCGACTCGGCAGAGGGCGGGTGCGCGAACAACTACGCCTATGTGTTTGGTGATCCGATCAACAGAAGCGACTTAAACGGTCAAGGGGTATTCGACTGGTTCAAGAAGCATGCCTGCTCCATCGCTCGCGTCGCGGGGCAGGTCGGCACATGGGCCTCTCGGGCGGCCGCCGTTGCCGCCCTCGGCGTGCTGATATTCGGTACCGGGGGAACGGCCGGGCTCGTGTTGCTCGGTCTCGGGATCGCTGCAACGGCCGCATCTGGTGTTCAGGGTACTGCGGGCGCGATCGCCGGCGATGAGTACGAACGAGACGTTGGGCTTGCGGATTTCGTCGTTGGATACGCCACGCTCGGCACATGGCAGGCGGTCAAGGGCGCGCTGGCGGCTGCTTATGCGAACGGCTCTCGCGAAGTGATGTACGAGGTAATTGCACAGACACCAAGAAAGAAGAAGAAGTGCTGATGGCCGAGCGCCCGTCTTCTCAATGGCGCCAGTTTCGCCAAGTGACACTGTTTTCACTCGTCGCGATGTATGTTCCCGGGCTTCTACTGAATTTGCAATACCTCTCAGGAATCGCGCTTCTGTGGACATGGACGTGCGCATTCATGTGGGGTTACCTCTACCGGGCACACGCGTCACAGCAGGACCAAGAATCCGCATCCCCGTTCGAGCGCGGAGGCTGTGAAACTGGAAGCAAGGATCCGCTGCCGACGTCGGGACATCGCGTCGGGTCCCAACTATGGGCGTCATGGCGTACGACCATGGTCAACGCGGTTATTCTCGGCCTCGTCAGTGCGGGCGGAATTGTCACGGGTGTCGAGATCGTGGAGGGGTTGGCAGTGCCTCTTGCGGGGTGGCTTGCCCTTCTCGCCGGCTTTCGGTATCGGGAAACTGTCGATAACGAAACAGGATGCCCCCGCTGGCGATTCCTGCGAGTCGTCGGCGACTGCCTTGACCCCGCGCCGCCCCGTTGAGAGGTGCCGAGAGTCGAGCGCGCTGTGCCGTTCGTCCGGCACTCGTTCTTCGCAGGCGAGAGCTTCCTCGACCTGCCCCGACGCCCAGCGGCGAGCCGAGCGCTGGTGCTCTGAGCGCGCCGGCCTGCGTGTGCACGGCACGACGCAGGCCCGACCGGCCGAGGTCTTCGCCGCCGAGGACCAGCCAGTGCTGTTCCCGGCGCCGACGCAGTCCTACGACCCGCCGATCTATGCGACGGCCAACGTCCATCGCGACCACCACATCGAGGTGGCGAGGGCCCTCTACTCGGTCCCCGGCAACCTGATCGGGCTCCCGGGTCGAGGTGCGGGCCGACCGCAGCCTCGTGCGGGTCCTCCATCGCGGCCAGCTCGTCAAGATTCATCCCCGCCAAGGCACCAGGGCGGCGTTCGACCGATCCCGCCGACCTGCCGTCCGGACAAGACCGTCTACGCCATGCGCGATCTCCCCCGCCTGCAGGCCATGGCGCCCTCCCACGGCGAGGCATCGGCACCTACGCGGCGGCCCTGCTCGACACGCCCCTGCCCTGACCAAGATGCGCCAGGTCCACGCGCTGTTGGGCGTGGTGAAGAAGTGGGGCGCCACCCGGGTCGAGGCCGCGTGTCGCAGCGCTCTCGACCACGAGGTGGTGAACGTCTCACGTCGG
>CADDZP010000487.1 GCA_902812475.1 Actinomycetota bacterium
GCTGGGGGCCCGGGGGCCACGCCGGAGGCGGCCACCCGCCCGGCCCGGCCGGCTCCGACGGCCCCTGGTCAGACCACGGCGGACTGGTGATGTGACTCACCGGGCGCTTACGGCGACCGCGCTGTCGGCCGGGGCGCGCTGCAGATCGCTGGGCGAGAGGATGCCGACGACACGGCGGTCGCCGTCGAGGACGACAGCGCGGCGGTCGGGCGAGGCGAACAGGTGACGGGCGACCCCGACGAGCTCGTCGTGGGGAGCGCAGGTCAACGTTGCGGCCGCCGGGCGGGCCACCGCCGCTGTCGTCGTCACCGGCCAGCGCTCCGAAGGCACGGTGCGGATGATCGACACGGTGATGAGCCCGGCGAAAGCGTCGTCGGCGTCGACAACGGGGAACGACGACAGCCGCCGCCGGTAGACGCCTTCTCGCATGAGGACGTCGAGGGTCACCCACGTCGGCACCGTGAGCGGCGCCGGCGTCATGACGTCGCGTACGACCAGGCCGCGCAGCTCGCCGGCCCGGGCCGAGGCGTTCGCTTCCGCCCGCGAGGCCGAGACCAGGAACCATCCGATGACGGCGAGCCAGAGGCCGTCGAAGCTGCCCCCTCCGAAGACGAACCCTGCGACACCGAGGGCGATGAACCCGTAGCCGAAGGCGCTGCCGGTCGTGGCTGCGATCTTCGTCGACCGGCGCTTGTCGCCGGTGAAGCGCCACACCACGGCGCGCAGGACGCGCCCACCGTCGAGCGGGAACGCAGGCACCAGATTGAACAGCGCAAGCAGCCCGTTGAGCCATCCCAGCCAGCCGAAGACAGCGGCCGGGAGGCTGGCGGAGTGGACCGCACCGAACAGGCGGCTCAATCCGAAGAAGACGAGCGCCAGCACCACGCTGGTCGCCGGACCGACGATGGCGATGCGCTCTTCGTCGCGGGCGCGGTCGGCCTCGCCGCGCAGCTTGCTGACGCCGCCCAGCAACCACAGCACGATCCCGTCGACCTCGATGCCGCGGCGGCGGGCCACGAGGGCGTGGGCAAGCTCGTGGGCCACGAGGGACGCGTAGAACACGACGGCCGCAACGAGGGCGGCCAGCCAGTAGGCGGTGGTGGTGTGTCCGGGCGCGGCGTGTGGGACCTCATAGCCCGCCAGGCTGGCCACGAGGAGCCAGCCGATGACGAGCAGGGACCAGTGCATGCCGACCCGGATGCCTCTCACGGTCCCGAGGTGGACGCTTTCGTTCATCATCGCAGTCGTACGTCCCGAAGCTGAGAGCGGCCTTGGAGATCCGTGGGTGCGGGCAAGGAGTTCGGAGACGACATTCCTCTGCAGTGAACACCGGGCCCGGGTTGATCGTTCCCTGCCCGCTGCGGTCCTGCACCACGCAGCCCCATCGTTGTGGGCGCAAATCGGGTAAGCATCGCTGAGCGAAGGGAGATGATCCGATGACGCTCCAAGGCGAGTACGAACCGAACGCCATGGATTGGGTGCGCGAACAGGTCGAGGCGTACGAGCGGTCGGGCGGTCGGGAGGCCAACACCCTCGAGGGCACCGATTGGCCGGTCGTCGTGGTGACCATGCGCGGCAACAAGACGGGCAAGATCCGAAAGATCGCCCTCATGCGGGTCGAGCACGACGGGGAGTACGCCCTGGTTGCGTCGCTCGGCGGTGCCCCCCAGCACCCCGTCTGGTACTACAACCTGAAGGCCCACCCCGACGAGGTCACCCTGCAGGACGGCGCCGAGCGGTTCGCGGTCCGGGTGCGCGAGGTTTCCGGCGACGAGCGGGCCACATGGTGGGCCCGGGCGGTCGAGGCCTATCCCCCCTACGCCGAATACCAGGAACGCACCGACCGCACCATCCCCGTCTTCGTCGCCAGCCGCAAGCAATAGGCCCCGACCCGGACGCACGCCCGCCGCGTCAACGGGTCCACATTCACAGCTGATTTTCAGGAGAATCACGTCTCGGGCGGAAGCGGGTCCGCGAGGCTCGCCGAATGTCGGTCGTCGCCCTCGCCCCTCCGTTCGAGGAGCGCACTGTTCCGGCCCTCCGGCGGGTGGACAGCGTCCTGGGCGCCGCCGCCGAGCTCACCCTGGTAGCCGCCTTCTACCAGTGGTACTCGCTCGTTCGCTTCTGGGTCGGTGGCCCGACGGCGGCTGCGCAGCGCAACGCCATGCGGCTCGTCGGTTGGGAACGGGCGCTCGGGATCTTCAACGAGTCGTCGGTCCAAGCGGTGGCGTTGGCCCACCCGACACTCGTGCGGGCGGCCGCCACGTACTACGGGACCATGCACTTTCTCGTCCCGGCCGTGGCGCTGGTGATGCTCTATCGACGAGACCGCGATCGCTATGTCACCTGGCGCAACGCACTGGCGTGGACGAGCCTGCTCGCCGTCGCCGCATTCGCCGCCTCTCCGACGATGCCTCCCCGGCTGCTGCCTCCGGCGTTCCACTTCACGAGCGTGACGCCTCCCGGCTTGGACCGTCCCCTTGTCCCGGCTCTGTACAACGGGTTCGCGGCCATGCCCAGCCTGCACGCCGCCTACGCAGCGTGGGCCGCCGCCGCCCTCTGGCCGGTGCTGCGGACATGGTGGTCTCGCGCCGTCCTCGTCGCCCACTTCGTTGCGATCGTCGCCGTTGTGATCGTGACGGCGAACCACTTCTACCTCGACGTCGTC
>CADDZP010000488.1 GCA_902812475.1 Actinomycetota bacterium
CCTCCAAGAGCTCACCACGCGCGCGCATCCGGGCCAGCGGGAGGGCGGGGTCAGTACGGCTGGCGATCACGAAGCGGACCTGCGGCGGCAGGTGCTCAAGAAAGAAGGCCAACGACTCATGCACGTCCGCCGACTCGACGAAGTGATAGTCGTCGAGCACCACGACGAGGTCGGTGGCACAGGCTTCTAAGTCGTTGAGCAGACTCGCCGTCACCGCTCGTAGCGCCGAACCGCCCGCGTCGAGCAACGACAACGCCTCGATGCCCGCCTCGGGAACCACGGTTTGGACTGCCGCGATGAGATACGACCAGAACACTCCAGCGTCGCTGTCGGACGAGTCGAGTGAGAGCCAGGCGATCGGCCGATCGCGGTCGGCGAACCAATACGCCAACAGGGTCGTCTTCCCGAACCCAGCGGGGGCCGACACCAAGGTGAGGAGCGGCTCGTGCCCCCTGAGCATGCGGTCGGCGAGACGGGCGCGCTGAACCAGGCCCCGAGCTGGCCGCGGCGCCCGAAACTTCGCCTCGACCCGCGGCACCCTCACCTCAGGGAATGGGTCGCTCACCTGTCCAGAATGGCTCGCGGTCGTAGCGGTTTGTGACAAGGCAGCCCGGCCAACGGCCCCTATGTCGTCTGCAAAGAGAACGGCGGGTATTGGTCGGTGAGCAAACCGACGTACGCCTGCACCCGCAAACCCCAGCGGTAGACGGAAACGACGAAGTCACGAATGCCCAGCGGGTACTCACCAGTGATGAGGACGGCGAAGAAGCCCACGACCACCGCCAGCATCGACGCGATCGCCAAGAAGAACAGCGCGATGTAGTGCGGGACTGCGAGGAGCCACTTCACCAACGGCATCCAGCGCGACAGCTCCTCTGGGTACTCGATCGTCAATGCGCTGTGAACGTCGACTCCGTCGTCGGTCGCGGCCGGCTGGAAGTCGAACGGCGGGTAGTCCTCGTGGAGGAACATGACGTAGCTGAGCGTCCGCCACTCGTAGCGATACGTCATGGCGATGACGTCAAACAACGGCCGCGGGATCTTCTTCGTGAAGAGCACCGTGAAGAAACTGATCAAGGTCAGGATGTTGCGAAGCGAGCTCAAGACGTTGACGATCACCAGCTGCGGAATGGCGAGGAGCCACTGCACGAGCGGTCGCCACCGGGCAATGTGAGCGTCGTTTTGGAACTCGAGCTGGACGGGATAGGGAGCGGATAGCGCCATGAAACCTTCCTCCTACTGCACCTGGTACGAACAGCTACGCGGGCAAATCACGGTCACGCCGCCATGGTCTCGGCAAACGCGCTCGGCCTGAACCCCTTCCATGCGCAGTAGATGGAGAGAGACGCCTCCCAGGCGATCTCTGGCAGGGCCAACAGGAACGATGGACCGGACCCGTTCTCGTAGGCGCCGAAGAGGGTGAACACAAACGAGATGGCGAGCAGCGGGCCTCCGATCAGCCCGAGCATCGCCATGCGGCGCGGGACCAAGCCCGAGCGGTACATCAGGTAGCCCAAGATCAACCCGTTGCCGAAAGCCACAACGAGTCCCGGCCCGAACAAGAACGCACTGTTGTAGGTGCTCACCAACGAGTTGCCCTGCGCAGCGAGGGCCGTTACCTGGGCACCGCTGGCCGCGCCGATGTCCTTCATCACAGCCACGACCGAGACGAGGCTCATGAGACCGACCAGGATGAAGGCCGACTCCATGACCCGCGCACCGACATACCCGATCGCCAGGCGTTGACTCACGCGGCGAGCGATTGGATACAGGACCACGGCGGTCGCGACGTTCGTCGCGATCACTCCGAATTCGAGGATCGCCCCAAGGTGCAAGCTGGTCTGCGAGCCAGCGCCGGGGATGAAGTGCATGTCCTCCCAACTTGCCCCCAGCCCATGGACGAACAGGAGTCGTGCGGGAATCGACGTGATGAACGTTCCGATGAACAACCAGCCGAACAAGCGTCCAGCCCTCTTCGCGTCGAAGCGCGTGGTCTGCCGGGGCTCCGGTCGTGCATCGGCATGCGATCGGACAGCGGTTGTCGCCATGGTGTGTCCCCCCAATCAAGAGGCCGGTCGTGGCCCTCGGGAGCGACACAACCATGTCTGGCGGTGCTATCGGAACCGATGACCGGAAAACCATCCGATTGGCCGAGCACAAACCATGTCTTTGTGCTCGCAAACGATCCCGCGGAATGACGCGCCAAAGGGGCGCCCGCTCCGCTGGCGCTGTCCGCGGTCGCTGCCGTCCCATAACCGCCCTGGCACTGTTCGGTCGGCACATCCCCGAACGCCGTTCGGAGGGCGTTATCAATGTGGCGCCGAGCGACATCGGCGCGGGTTCAAATCTGGGCTTTCGAACATGGCTGAGATCGCGGCCGCGGGTCGCGCGAACTGCCACGTCGTGGTGGAGGTGAGCGGACTTGAACCGCCGACTTCTGCGTTGCGAACGCAGCGCTCTACCGGACTGAGCTACACCCCCGTGTCGTGAGGACTGACCGTCCTCTGGTTTGCGGTCTCCTCCTTGTTTATGACCAATCCGAACAAGTGTTCGGGGGTTCACGTTGCGAAGGTACAGGTCCTCGCGTCCTGCACTCTGAAAAGAGCAGGTCAAGCGCACGACCGCTGCGATCGCTTGACAGAACACGGCGGCGTGCCACAGCCGTGC
>CADDZP010000489.1 GCA_902812475.1 Actinomycetota bacterium
GTGCGCGGCTTCGGCCGTCTCGACGGCGACGAGGGCTTCGCCGAAGTGTTCTTCGAGGACGTCCTCGTCCCCGACAGCGACGTGCTCGGAGAGGTCAACAAGGGCTGGAACGTGGCCATGGCCACGACGGGCTCTAAGCGGGGCCTGACACTGCGCAGTCCCGGGCGCTTCATGGCGACGGCCGAGCGCCTGCTCGACCTCTGGCGCGAGCGTCCCGACGATGTCGTCGCCGACGACGTCATCGCCTGTTGGATGGACGCCGAGGCCTACCGATGGCAGACGTACGCCACCGTCGCTCGGCTGATGGACGGGGCCAAGGCCGGCGCCGAGGCCAGCCTCACCAAGTTGTTCTGGTCCGAGCTCGACGTGCGCCTGCACGAGACGGCACTGCGACTGCTGGGTCCCGATGCCGAGTTGGAAGGGCCGTGGCTGAAGGGCTTCCAGTTCGCCCTGGCCGGGCCCATCTACGCGGGCACGAACGAGATCCAGCGCAACGTCGTCGGCGAGCGCGTGCTGGGACTGCCGCGCGCGTGAGGTTCGCCTTCGCTCCCGAGCAGCTGGAGTTCCGCGACGCGGCGCGCAACCTCTTGGAGAAGGAGTGTCCACCCTCTGCAGTGCGCGACGCGTGGGCCAACGAGACGGGCAGGGTGCCGGGGCTGTGGGACCGCATCGTCGAGATGGGTCTGTTCGACCTCGGCGACGTCGACAGCATTCTCGTCCTCGAGGAGACGGGCCGGGCGTGCGTGCCCGAGCCGGTCGTCGAGGCGTGGGCCCTCCGGCGCACCGACGCCACGCTTGCCATGCACGGAACGCCGTACGCCCTCTACGCCGACAGCGTCGATGTCGTCGCCGTCCAGCGCGACGCCGAGTTCGTGCGGGGCACGGTGGGGGAGCGCACGCCGTCCGTCGACGGCAGCCGCCGGCTGTTCGCCGTGGAGGCCACCGACGAGGTCCTCGATATCGACGTGCACGTCGTCACCGAGCGGGCGGCGCTGGCAGCCGCGGCGCAGCTCGTCGGGCTGGCCCAGCAGATGCTCGACATGAGCGTGGCCTACGTCAGCCAGCGGGAGCAGTTCGGCAAGCCCATTGGCAGCTTCCAGGCCGTGAAGCACCATCTCGCCGACGCCGCTCTGCGCCTGGAGTTCGCCCGCCCGTGCGTCCACCGGGCCGCGTGGGTCCTCGAGAACGACGACGGCCTGATGAGCGTGCAAGAAGCCGTCTCCCTCGCCAAGGCCCAGGCGTCCGAGGCCGCCCTGCTCGCGGCCCGCAAGGCGCTCCAGGTGCACGGCGCCATCGGCTACACCGTCGAGTACGACCTGCACATGTGGATGAAGCGGGCGTGGGCGCTGGCCGCGGCCTGGGGAGACGCCGCCTGGCACCGCAACCGCGTCAAGCGGCACCTTCTGAAAGGACCCATGAGCAATGTCTGACGCTTACATCGTCGACGCTGTGCGCACGCCGGTAGGCAAGCGTGGGGGCGGGCTGAGCCAGGTCCACCCCGCCGACCTGGGTGCCCACGTGCTGAAGGCGCTCGTCGACCGCACGGGCATCGATGCGGCTGCCGTCGAGGACGTGGTCTTCGGCTGCGTGGACGCCATCGGACCCCAGGCCGGCGACATCGCCCGCACGTGCTGGCTGGCGGCCGGCTTCCCAGAGGAGGTGCCGGGCACGACCGTCGACCGCCAGTGCGGGTCGTCCCAGCAGGCCGTGCACTTCGCCGCCCAGGCGGTGATGAGCGGCACGTCCGACGTCGTCGTCGCCGGCGGCGTGCAGAACATGTCGATGATCCCGATCGCCTCGGCCATGACCGTGGCGTCGGCCGTGGACTTCACCGACCCCGACCCGTTCACCGGTTCCAAGGGCTGGGTCGACCGCTACGGCACCCAAGAGGTGAGCCAGTTCCGGGGCGCGGAGATGATCGCCGAGAAGTGGGGGATCGGCCGCCAGGAGATGGAGCGCTTCGCCTTGGAGTCGCACCGGCGGGCGGCGGGGGCCACCGACGAGGGCCGCTTCGCGCGCGAGATCGTCCCTCTCGACGGCGTCACCGTCGACGAGGGGTTCCGCCGCGAGACGACCCTCGAGAAGATGGCGTCGCTCGAGCCGCTCCTGCCCGACGGGCGCATCACCGCCGCCGTCAGCAGCCAGATCTCCGACGCCGCCGCCGCCATGCTCGTCGTCAGCGAGCGGGCCCTGAACGACCACGGCCTCACGCCCCGGGCGCGCGTGCACCACCTGAGCGTGCGCGGCGCCGACCCCATCTACATGCTCACGGCGCCGATCCCGGCCACGGCCTACGCACTCGACAGGGCCGGCATGTCCCTCGACGACATCGACGTGATCGAGATCAACGAGGCTTTCGCCTCCGTCGTCCTCGCCTGGCAGAAGGAGACGGGCGCCGACCTGGCCAAGGTCAACGTCAACGGCGGCGCCATCGCCCTCGGCCACCCGCTCGGCGCCACCGGCGTCCGCCTGATGACCACCCTGCTCAACGAGCTCGAGCGCACCGGCGGCCGCTACGGGCTGCAGACCATGTGCGAAGGTGGCGGCCAGGCCAACGTGACGATCATCGAACGCCTCTCCTAAGCCGGCGCTGGGGCCACGTCGGCCCGGCCGCCGAGGACGCAGAACTCGTT
>CADDZP010000490.1 GCA_902812475.1 Actinomycetota bacterium
GCTGGACAGCCTTCGAACATTGAGCCGACCGCGCTCCCACCACCAGGGGGTCACCCGATCAAGGTTGTTGTCGCCGACGATGGCATCGTCGAGCACCGAGGTAACGCTGGGCGCCCCCACGCCGTCGGACACCGATACATCTCGGGCCCTCACGCTCGAGCCTGATCACCAGCGGAGCACCGTGCAGCGCATCGACACAGACCCGCTGTTGGTTCAGCTCTTGACGGCTGCTGGCCACACAGGTAACGCCGGGTCGGAGAGCGTTATCGAGGGCGTGACACCGGCTTCGGCGCGGCGACCGAAGGACGCGCGCGAGCCGTGCGGGCCTGCAAAGCCTGTTTACAGCGGTTCGATTCCGCTCGCCGCCTCGACAAACTGCTGGTGACAGGTCTTCGCAGCGCTGTCGCGCGGAGCCCGGCCTGAGCCCGCAATACAGCGTTCATCTTCGGGCGACGCCGGGGAAACACGTCCCCCGTATGGTCTAACCGACAACCGAATCAGCATCTAGGGTTCCGCCCCCGTCGGATCGGGGGGCCTGGTCCGAGAGGTGCAAACGGCAGTGCTGCCGTTCACGGAGGGACAAAAGCCCGGGAGGCCAATGCGCATCCCGGGCTTTGTGCTTCCAAGGGCAAAGGGGAACAGGCGAAATGGAAGATCTCATCGTCGGGCAGCCCGTCCTGCTGGTGATCGACATGCAGAAGGACGGTTATCTGCCCACCGAGGAGTCCGGCATTCCGCACATGCCGGGATTCGAGGACCGGGTACGGCGGACTGTCGAGCTCGTCGACACGTGTCGCGCCGTCGCCGTACCCGTTGTCTTCTTCCAAGAGGTGCACCGACGCGATCTCGTCGATTTCGGGCGCGAGCTCGACGGCACCGAGGGCGTGCATTGCCTGGAGGGCGACCCGGGCACGGCGTTGGTGGACGAGCTCCTTCCCCAAGACGGCGACTACTTCATCCCCAAGCGCCGCTACTCGTGCTTCCTCAACACCGATCTGGAGATCCTCTTGCGCGGCCTGCGGGCCGAGACGCTCCTCCTCACCGGTGGGCTCACCGACGTGTGCGTGCACTACACGTTCGCCGACGCCCACCAGCGGGACTACTACGTGCGCGTCGTCGAAGACTGCGTCGGCGGCTCGACGTTCGCCCGCCACGAGGCGTCCCTCGACGCGATGGCTTATCTCCAGAGCGCCGCCCGGTGCACGAGCGAGGACTTGAAGCAGGCGCTGAAGCAGGTCGCGGCCGCGTGACGGCGGTGCTCGAGACGGCGCCTTTGCGAACCACGGGCTCCGTCCTCGCCGCGCGGGACCTGCACATCTCCTTCCCCGGAGGTGTGCGTGCCCTGCGCGGCGTCTCCCTCGAGGTGAACCCTGGCGAGATCGTCGGGATCGTCGGCGAGTCGGGATCCGGCAAGACCGTCCTCGGGCTCGCCGCTCTCGGCCTCCTGCCCGCGAATGCCGACGTCGGTGGCGAGGCGCGTCTCGGCGACGTCGACATGCTGGCTGCGAATCCCGAAGAGCGACGCAAGGCCCGCAAGCGGTATGCGGGCGCTGTGTTCCAGGACCCCATGACCTCGCTCAACCCGACGATGCGTGTCGGCCAGCAGGTGGCCGAGGCCGCCGGGTCGATGGATGCCGCCCTGGAGATGCTGCGTCGGGCCCGGGTGCCCGAGCCGGAACGCCGAGCGAAGCAGTACCCGCACGAGCTCTCCGGCGGCCTTCGCCAGCGGGTGATGATCGCCATGGCCGTCGCCGGGTCGCCGGCCCTGATCGTCGCCGACGAACCTACGACCGCACTCGACGTCACCGTGCAGTTGCAGATCCTCGACCTGCTGGCGGAGGTGCGCGACGAGACCGGCGCCTCGATCCTCTTCGTTACCCACGACCTGGCGGTAGCGGCACGCGTCGCCGACCGCATCGCCGTGCTGTACGCGGGGCGCCTGGCGGAAGTGGGGCCCGCGGCGTCAGTGCTCCGCCATCCCGACCATCCGTATACGGCTGGGCTTCTCGCCGCCCGCCTCCAGCCGGACTCGCCCCGCGGCGTGTCGCTGCCGACGCTCGCCGGGGAGCCCCCGGATCCCCGCGATCCGCCGCCGGGCTGCGCGTACGCGCCGCGCTGCCCGCTGGCCCTAGACACCTGTACGAAAGCCCTTCCCGAGCCGACTCCCGCGCCGCGACACGACGGCGTGGTGGCGTGTCGCCGAGCGGGAGAGCCGCTACCCGTGAAGCTCGAGGCGTACGAGACGTTCACGGCGCTGGCCGCCCTCGCCGAGCAGCCGCCGGCCCTGCGACTCGGAGGCATCTCCAAGACATTCGGCGGTCGCAAGAGCCGGCACCTCGCCGTCGACAACGTGTCGCTCGAGGTGCCGGCCGGGGGTGCGGTCGCACTCGTGGGCGAGAGCGGGTGCGGCAAGACGACGACCTTGCGCATGGCGGTCGGTCTCGAGCGGACGGACAGCGGGACGATCGAACTGGGCCCCGGCGGCCGCCCCCAGCTCGTGTTCCAGGACGCCGGCGCGTCCCTCACGCCGTGGCTCACGGTGGGCGAGCTGCTCGAGGAGCGCCTCCGGGGCGAGGGCCTGCCGGCCAAGGAGCGGCGCGTGCGAGCGCGCGACGCCTTTGCC
>CADDZP010000491.1 GCA_902812475.1 Actinomycetota bacterium
CCTGGAAGGCTGAACGGCACGGCGCGGTGGTGGCTCCACCACCGCGCTTCTCGTGCCCGCCGGCTAGTCCGGTAGGCACCATTGGCGGAGACTGGGGAGTGATGGCGCAAGGGGGGATGACCGCGGGCCCGGCGGTTCGTCTGTGGGCCCGGTCGGAGCTGGGCCGGCGCTGGCGCGCCCTCGTGGCGCTCGGCCTGATCGCCGGCATCGCCGCTGGTCTGACCCTCGCCGCCGTCGTCGGCGCCCGGCGCACGTCGACCGCCTACGCCCGCTGGCGCACGGCCACGGCGGCACCGGACGCCATCGTGTTCGGCACCCAGGCGGGCTTGGAGAACGCCGACTACACGCCGGTCCTGAAGCTTCCCGAGGTAGTGGCCGCCGGGCAGTTCGAGTTGGCCCAGGTCGGACTCGTGGGTTCCAAGGTCGGGTCGCTCCCGCCGGGCGACACCCAGCTCTACCGCACGGTCGCCAGACCGCTCATCCGCCGGGGCAGACTGCCGCGGCCCGGCCGCGTCGACGAGGTGACCGTCAATCAGGCGGCCGCCAGGAAGCTCCACCTTCACGTGGGCCAGCGGGTGACGATCAACTCCGCCCTCGACCTGTCGGCGTTCTACGGGCTCGGCCTGGCCGACACGGGTCCCCACCAGCCGGCGACGATCGTCGGCGTCGGCGACTCCCCGATGGACTTCATCTTCTTGGACAAGGAGCCGGGGTTCGTGCCGCCCGGCGAGTTCCTGGTCAACCACCCCGAGATCCAGCACGCCCCGAATCTGGTGGTGCGCCTGAAGCCGGGAACCGACGTGGCCCGCTTCCACGAGCGCGCGGACGCAGCCCTCCAGAACCCGCAGATCCCCGTTCGGGACATCTCCCAGGACGCCAAGCGCTTCACCCATGGCACCGACCTGGAACAGACGGGCCTGTTGCTGTTCGCGGCGGCCGTCGCGCTGGCGGCGGTGGTGCTCGTGGGACAAGCGCTGGCCCGCACGGTCTATGCCATGGCCGAAGGGGCGCCGGCGCTGCGAGCGCTGGGGTTCACGCGCCAGAACCTGATCGGCGGCCTGTTGCTGCCGACCGTGCTGGCCGCGCTGACCGCGGCCGTCGTCGCCCTCGCCACGGCCTACGCCTTCTCCGCCCGGTTCCCGGTCGGGCTCGCCCGTCAGCTCGATCCGTCCCTCGGCTACCACCTCGACTGGCCGGTGCTGCTCCCGGGGTCGGTCGCCGTCGCCCTGCTCGTCATGGCGGGCGGCGCCTTCGCCGGGTGGCGGGCGGCGGTGGCATCGGACCGGCCGGAGGCCTCCACACCAGGGCCGCCCGTCCTTCGGCGTCTCCGGAACGTGCTGCCGCTTCCGATCGCCCTCGGCACCGGCTTGGCGCTCCAAGCAGGGCGGGGAACGCGCGCCGTCCCCGTCCGGCCCGCCATCGCGGGCGCCGTCGCCGGCATCCTCGGGATCGTCGGAGCGCTCGGGCTCGTGCACGGCATCGACGACGCCCTGCACACGCCGTCACGGTCAGGCCAGGTGTGGGACGCGAGCGTGTGGCCGGACGACACGCATGCTCCCGAGACGTTCGTCGCCCCGCTGCGCCAGGACCGGGCGGCTGGGACGGTCAGCGCGTTGACGCTCGCTCCGATGGACATCGACGGCGCCGGCCTGCCCGTCTACAGCCTCGCACCGACCAAGTCCTACACGCCGTTCGTCGTCCTGAGCGGGCGCATGCCCCGGGCGGCCAACGAGGTGGCGCTCGGGCCGGCGTCGGTCAAGGCCCTTCACAAACACGTCGGCGACTCCGTACGCGTCACCGGCGACACCGGACCGCAGACGATGCGCGTCGTCGGGACCGCGCTCCTCGCCCAGACACCACATGCTTCGTTCGACCAGGGAGCATGGGTGTCGACGGGCGCGCTGGCCGCGCTCGACAAGGACCCGAGCGACGACCAACGGACGATGCTCGTGAAGGCCCGACTGGGCGTGCCGCGGGGTGCGCTCGTGGAGGAGCTGGAGCAGCGCTTTCCCGGCGTCGAGGTCGACACCGAGGGGACGCTGCCCCAGGACGTCTCGCTTCTCCAGAACGTCCGCCGTCTCCCCCAGGCCCTGGCCCTCTTCCTCGCCGCCCTCGGGATCGCCGCACTGGGCCACGCCCTCGTCACCACGGTCAGGCGCCGGCGCCACGACCTCGCCGTGTTGCGCGCCGTCGGTTTGCGGCCCCGGCAGACGGCCGCCTGCATCTTCTGGCAGGCCGTGACCGTGGCGGTCGTCGGCCTGGCCATTGGTATCCCGGCCGGAGTGATCGTGGGCCGGGTCAGCTGGCGCTGGGTCGCCGACTCGACGCCGCTGCTCTACGTGCCGCCCGTGGCGGCGCTGGCCATCGCCATCGCCATCCCCGCCGCCATCGTCCTCGCCAACGCACTCGCCGCCTTCCCGGCTCGCCGGGCGGCCGGCGTCAGACCGGCTGAGGTGCTCCGAACCGAGTAACCCCCAGCGTTCTTGGCGCAGAAATGTGCGGGTTCCGCACATTTCTGCGCCAAGAACGGCTATCGCGGCGGGCCTGAGACCGTCGTCTGCGGCGGCGTGGGCATGGTTGTCGTCGGCGCCGGAGGCGGCGGTGGCGGCGGGGCGAGC
>CADDZP010000492.1 GCA_902812475.1 Actinomycetota bacterium
GACCTCGGCGATCACGCTTGGCCGCCCCTCGTCCCAGTCATCGGTGGAGACCGCCTCGACGACCCACACCCAGCGCGACATGTGCGTCCAGTGATAGGCGCCGACGAGCTCGTCTGGCGCTCCACGCTCGAGCAGGCTCGGCTGGAGGCCGTTCCCCGTCTTGAAGTCGTTGCTCGGCATCGCCGTCGTACGGAAGTCGACGCTGCCATTTCCGATGCGCACGAGGAAGGCTTCGTCCTCTTCTGTGCCGCGCTGTCTTAGGGCAGTGACGAGTGTGTCGGCGCCGACCGTCTCTGCCTTCTCACCCGAGACGTACACCTTCGGCGGTAGTGGGATTACGAGGTACTCCCACGGCCTCGAATCGTCGAACGAGGGATCTTCGACGACGTCGTAGGGGCCCTGCTGGTCGTCCTGTCTGATGAACTCAACGCGGCTGCCGTCGTGGATACGCACTCTGCGATACCCGACCAAGACGAACGCGTGGCCGCCTCCCGCTACGACCACGGGAAGCCCCGAGTTGAGATAGCGGCAGGCGACCGTGAAGATGGACTCTACTTCCGGAAGGTCTTGCGCGTCGTAGACGACGGCCGGCAGATCGGCCGCTTCGAGGATGGCGGACAGCTGACCGACTGACATCCCCGGAGCGGGCACCAGCCGTCCCACTTCGTGGGGCGCGAACGAGGCGATGTCACCCGGCAGGAACCGTTGGGCGCCGAACTGAAGATGGTGGGCGTACGCGCACACCCACGCTGTGACGTGGATGCACACGCCCAGCTGGGACTCCTGTGTCATGAACGGTGCGCCCACCACGGCCAGTTCCGTCCCGAAAAGGTTCACGTGGTCTGTGGCCTTGCAACTGACGTGCTTGAAGAGCTCCTCGCGCGGGCGCAACACCGTTCGGCCAATCGGACCTGCGGAGACGGGCCGCATTACCGAGTACCCGAGATATCCGTACTGAGCGAAGGTGGTCGGGCGATCGGCCTCGAGGGCCTCACCAGGCACATCCTGTGCGAAGAAGTGAATCCGGTGAGCGACCGATGGGTAGCGCCGAAAGGTCGTCGAGTAAAACCGCGAGTGCTCGTTGCGGTAATCGGCATCGAGATAGCGGTATTCCGCGACCACGGAGCGCGCGCCGGCCTGCATCGCTTGGTCGATAACCGACCCGACTATGTCATGGCGCGTGCCTTGGTAGGTCGTGAACAGGTCTGCGAACTCGACACGTGAGTAGAGGTCGAAAACGGCGGCCGGGTGCGGCCGTGTCCACCATTCAAAACTCGGGCGGGTCACCGCCGCTGGGCCTCAGCCCACGTAGTACGAGGAGGAGCGCACCCGGGCGCGACGCTGCGTTTCATCGATCTCACGCAGTTTGTCGCGCTGGCGACGGGCAAGGTCGGACGGCAGCACCGCGCCGGGGACCTCCGCAGCCGCTGCCCAGGAGAACCCCTTTGCCACCCGGACGGGGCGCCGAGCGCGGAGCGGTCGTGGGGTGTCTTCCTTGGGCATGGCCATAAGACCGTACCGGTGATCGGGGGGCTCGCGCACGCTCGCGCGAGCGTGCGCGCGCGGGGTATCCGCGGACAGGCGTTTACGGGGCGCGACGCTCTAGGCATGGTCAAGCGCATCAGTGAGCGGTTGGTCGGACTGCCTGAAGCGGCGACGCGCCTTGGGGTCCACCGAGCCACTGTCAACGACATGGTGCAGGCGGGCCGGATTCCCGCTCGACGGGTGGGGCCGCATTGGTTCATCCAGGAGAGTGACCTTCGACAATTCGCTCAGACCTACCAGCGTCCACGGAATGCGCCGCGTCGCCTGCCTCGCGCACCCGTGGTGTCGCCGGAGATCTTGACGTTCCTCGCGGAGTGGGGCGAGGCAACCGTTGCCGAGCTGGCAGCGGTGGTGGATATGCACGAGGGCAATATTCGGAAGCACCTGTGCCTCGCGGAAGCGCAGGGTCTTGCGCAGAGGGACGAGTTCAGCCAGTGGCGGGCGACCGCGGAGGGCCGGCGACGGGCTGTAACACGCATGCGTATCTAGGCAGGCAAACGACGATGGAGGTTGCCGATGCCTGCGGACAATCGATGGGCGATCACAGTCGCCGGCGGCGAGGGCGATACCGACGTTGTGACGCTCAATGAGCACGCACACATCCGACAGCTGCGCCACGACGGCGTTCGAGATCTGTATGGCACAAGCGTCAACCCCGACGAGTACGACGTTCTGATCGGTGGCGTCGTCGCCAACCTGGATGCCACCCTCGAGCAGGCCGGTCTTAGTGACCGGGCGGAGGTGATGATCCTCCCGAAGGATGTCAGCCGCGGCTGATATGGATACCGCACTGGTAACCGCGATCATTGACAGGGACTGGGACGACTTCGAGTCCAGCTGTCGCCGGCTCGGGGTCGGAACGCCCGTACTTTCCGACGGCGTGATCAGCCTGACGTGTCGTCCGCTGGATACAGATGACGAGTTTCTGGCTGTGATCCTTTGCGACGACTATGACGCGAAGGCTCCGCTCCTTGACTTTGGAGATCCCGCGGGCTCCGGAGACATCGGTCGGCAGTGGTGGCCGCGTATGGCAGCCGCACCGATGAACAACATCTCCTATGAAGGTCGGCAC
>CADDZP010000493.1 GCA_902812475.1 Actinomycetota bacterium
AGAAGGAAGTGAAGGTGCCGGAGGAGGTTGCGGCGGGGTAGGGCGGCGGCTCACTCGATCACGCGGCAAGGGCCTAGCCGCGTCGAGACCAGTGAGCCCAGCGCCGTAACTGATAAGTGAGTGGTGACGGCGCCCTCCACTCGATAAGGATGTCCGCGTGCTTGTCATTCCGGACTCGAACGTCATCTACAGCGACCCGTTCTTGGAGCTGCGGCAAGCGATCAACCGCACGGACGCGACCTGCGGTCCCTACGCGCTGACGCCGGCTTGGTTCTCGAGGTCAACGTCGATGTCCAAAGCCTCGTGGCGGACTACGACGCGACGCTACGCGCTCGGCTACGCGAAGACGGGTCGCGGATCTGGCCGGTTCCGGACATCGGGCACGGCGACATGGTTGATCGAGCAATAGCCAAACGGCGACCTTTCACAGCAACGATGCCGGGGTATCGGGATCCGACCATATGGGTGGCTGTGCTCGAAGCCGCTCATCAAGACGCCATCGTGCTGCTGTCAAACAACGACGACTTCCGGACGCGAGGAGAGCCAGAGATGCTGCACGAGGATCTCGTGACCGAAATTGCCGAAGCACAACTGCCGGAGGGTCGAATTCTGCTGCTACCGACCACGAAAGCGATTCATCGAGCTCCACGTGCCGGCCGCCGCACAAGCAGCACACGAGCGGGAGCCGGCAATAGCTGACGAGACCTCGCCTTTCACGACAACTTGCGCCGCGCACTTGAAGCCGAGCTCAATACGTAGTCTCTTGACAGTTATGACGACGTCCAGCTGCCGGGCGCGGAACCGCCGGAGGGCTCCACGGTTGGGGCGGTCGAGAGCACCCGGCAAAGTCGAATTGCTCGACGCGCGCACGGTGTCCGACACCGAGACATTGGCCGAGCTCTCCGGACGCGCTGAAAGTGAGTGTCGACTACTTCATCGATAAGCCGACTTGGTACGGCATCAAGGAAGAGGGCGCACGCGGCATTTGGTTGATCGATGCGGACTGGAGCGATTATTACGTACTGGTGAGCGCAGTGGTCGAGCTTGATATCGAATTGTTGCGACTGTGACACGCACGAGCGTCGAGGTGTCCGATCTTGAGGTACTAGATCTAGTATCGCCCGAGCGAGGCGTTCCTCCGTAGGGTCTCGACCGGGTCGGATGGCATTCCGGAGCCTTAGGTGCGGATCATCTGGCCGCGACACGGATAGCACTCTGGCTCGTGCGTCGCGACGGTCAACTCGGCGGGCGCGGCCCTTCGGTTCCGAAGCCTGGGATAGGCCAGCCGTCCATTGCCAAGGGCACGTTGTAGGCGACGGCCACGGTGGGCGAATCGGTGCGCTCCCTACTTCCTACGATGGACTGCCTACGCGAACGTGGCATTCTCCGCTGCCGAGAGATCGGCGAGTCCTGAGATGCGATGGCGGTCAGGATGCTCCGCAGGAAAAGGTCGACATGGCTATCAGCAACAAGACGAAGCTCATCGAGGCGATCTTCGACGAGCGCTACGACGACAGGACGGAGACTCTGGAGAACGATGTCGTGACCTTCGACGACATTAAGGCGGCGATGAAGACAACGGGCAGCACCCTCTCCGATGCAAATCTCGCCAACTGCTTCAAAGACATCGTCAGGTCGCCGAACCGCAATTCGCACTTCCCGGGCTCGGTCTTCGAGCGCGGGTACACCGGCGAGCAGTACATCGGTTCAATTGAACGGGGGTGCTTCCGCTTCGTTCCCGTCGCCGACGGTCAGACGGCGCCGTTCGCCGAACGCGCCCCGGATCCGGGCCTGTTCGACAACGTCCAGGAGATCCAGAGCGTAAGCCTGAATCTTCAGTCGCGCCGACTCGGTCGGCGTGACGAGTCATGGCTTACCCAGGTCGTGGTCAACATGAATGTGGTCTCGACTCACTTGGCACTGCACTCGGCACACGATCTGGTCGCGGTTCAACTACTCCAGACGAACATGAAGTTGCGAAAGGCGGAGATTGACGCGTTGCTTCTCGGGGCAGTCGGTTCGGGCAAGCCCGGCGAGACCGCGGACATATTGATCTGCTGCGAGATGAAGCATCGACGGGAGATGCTCGAGGAGGAGCAGATTCTTCGGGGCGCGCAGGCCGGGCAAGCCGAAGCCGCGAAGAAGCTGGGCATCGCCGAGGTGGCGGTCATCCCGATGGCTGTGAAGGCCCTCGACGACGGTCTGCTTTGGGTTATCGAATACGCGTCCGACTTCCCACCGCTCGCGTCCGTCAACGAGTGTCTCTATCGGCTCAATCCTCCCGTGCCGGGGATCGCCTGATCTCGAAGCATGCCGCGACCGACAGCGAAGTTACTGCCGTCCTGCCGGGCATCAACGACGGCGCGCTCGGCCGGGCCCCCGTATGACGAGTTCGCGTTGCCACGCTGCCGCCAACGCGCGGCCGTCGACGCGATCTTTCAGCATCCGCAAGATCTGGCTGACGACCGAGTCCAGGTCGCGCCGAATCTCGAAGTCCCACACACGTAGCACCTGCCAGCCGTCGTTACGGAGGCTGGCGTCGACCCGACGGTCCCGTTCGACGTTCGCCTGGATTTTCTCGTCCCAGTAGCGGCCCGAACGGCCTGGACGGTGG
>CADDZP010000494.1 GCA_902812475.1 Actinomycetota bacterium
GGCGGGGGAGCCGGTCTGCCGAGCGGCCGGGTTCCCGTCGGCGCGCCGCGCGGGCTGCCGTTCATCGGAACGGGTGTCTCCTGCAGGGCGCGCCACAGCTCGAGCGCCAGCCGGTCACCGTCGAGGCGGACCGCCTCGGCGTAGGAGCGGATGTAGCCGCGGGCGTAGACGGGGCTGGGAAGCTGCGCCAGGTCGCCTTCCTCGAGCGCCGCCAGGCAGGGCAGCGGGATCGCCGTGATGGCATGAACGTCGCGCAAGGAGTACCCCAGGTGCTGACGAGCACGGCGCAACTGCCTGCCGAGTTCCTCGGGTCCCACCGCCCTACAGCATGACGCATTGCCGAGCCCTGTGAACATCGGTTGCCCCGACGCTCGTTGACCGTTCACTACTCTCCGAAATCGTGCCGCCCACCGACCGGCGGGTGCAGGTGCCGCCCAACTCCGATCTGACGCTCGGGATGGTCTGCCTGGACAAGAGCCAGCCGGGCCGGACGGTGTGGCGGATGGTCGCCGACGAGCGGTTCGCCAATCCCACCGGCATGATCCAGGGCGGGTTCCTGGCCGCGTTTGCCGACTCCTCGATGGGGGCGGCGACGCTGACCTATGCCCGCGAGCGGAAGGTGTTCGCCGCCAACGCCGAAATGAAGGTGTCGTTCCTGAAGCCCGTCGCCACCGGGTGCACGCTGACGTGCACGGCGTTCGTCATCTCGGGCGGGAGCCGCGCCGTGTTCGCCGAGGCCGAGGTCATCGACGAGGACGGCCGGCTGGTGCTCAAGGCCTCGTCCACCTACCTGCTCCGCCCGCGGGAGGCGTGATGGACGCGCGGGTCGAGAGAGTGGAGCGCGAGCTGCACCTGCCGACGATCCGGCTCGAGACCGCGTTCATGCTGGTGGTTCTCCTGCTCGTCATCCACGTCCTGCTCCCGCAGGTGGGCGACTTCCGCCACAGCCTCAAGGCCATCGAGCGCGCCGACTGGGCGTGGATGCCGCTCGGCCTGGTGACGACGGCGGCGACGTTCTTCTTCGCAGCCGTCGCCCTTCGCGCCGCGAGCGGTCTCCCGGTCGCGTTCGCGGCGCTGGTGGAAGCGCAGCTGGCGTCTTCGTTCGCCAACCGTCTGGCGCCCGGAAGCGTCGGTGGCCTCGGTGTCAACGAGCGGTTCCTGTGCAGGGCAGGCGGCCTGCGCAACGCCGAGGCGGCCGCAGCCCTCGCGCTCAACGGGCTCGCCGGCGTGATCGTGCACCTGAGCGCCCTGGTCCTCGTCGGCATCGCCGCGTCGAACGACGGAGGACACGCCCACCTCCCTCATCCCCGCCATTGGGAGGTGGCGACTGGCGTCGCGGTCGTCCTCGCCGTGGCCGGCATCATCTGGCGGGTCCCTCGCCTGCAGCAGCGGATCGTCCCGGGCCTCAAGCAGGCATGGCAGGAGCTGGCACAGGTCGTTCGGCGGCCCACCCAGGCGCTTCTGCTGTTCGGCGGCGCCATCGGCATCACCGCCGCCTACACGGCGACGTTCGGCATCTGCCTCGTTGCCTTCCACGTCAAGATCTCGCCCGCCCAAGCGGCCCTCGTCTATCTCGGCGGTGCAGTGGTCTCGGCGGCATCGCCGACGCCGGGCGGGCTGGGCGCCATGGAGGCCGCGCTGGTTGCCGGGCTGACCCACATCGGCATCCACGACGGAAAGGCCGTGGCCTCGGTGCTCACCTTCCGGCTGCTGACGTACTGGCTCCCGATCCTGCCCGGGTACCTTGCCCTGCGCCGTCTGCGCCGCGTCCGCCTTCTCTGACAGGACGGTGAGATTGCGGGCCGCGACGGCGGCGTTGGCTCTGCTGGCGGTGGTTGCGGCCGTCGGGGCCGCCTGGCCGTCGTCGCGGCCGGAGACGTCCGCCGCGACGGCGTCTACCGCACCCGTGCTCGACGCCGCCCGCCTGCCTGCGTTCGTGTCCGAGCGGGTCGCCGCCACCCAGCTGGCCCATCGGCTCGACGCCGTCATTGCCGGTCGATCCGAGAGCTGTCTGATGGTGGACGACGCCCGCGGCCCGAGCCTCTACAGCGCCCGCCCGGACGTGTCGCTCCTCCCGGCCTCCGACCTCAAGCTGCTCACGGCGACGGCCGTGCTGTCGAAGATCGGCGATGGCGACCGCCTGCACACAGAACTCCGAGCCGCCCGGCCGCCAGTCGGCGGCGTCGTCGCGGGCGACGTCTGGCTGGTGGGGGCCGGCGATCCGCTTCTGGCCACTGCCGACTTCGCCGCCCAGGCCGGATACGAGCACCAACCCCGGCCCCGAACGCCGATCGACGATCTGGCTGCTCGCCTGGCGGCGTCCGGGGTGCGTCAGATCCAGGGGCGCATCCTCGGCGACGAGTCCCGCTACGACACCCAGCGCGTGCTGCCGACGTGGAGCCCGACGTACCTGGCCACGGGCCAGGTCGGGCCAATGAGCGCCCTGACCGTCAACGACAACTTCTCGGCCTGGGCCCCGAACGTCGTGCCCGCGCCCGCCCCCGCCGCCAACGCCGCCGGCGTGCTCGCCAAGCTGCTGGCGCAGCGGGGCATCCAGGTGGGCGGCACCGGGGACGGAACGGCGCCGCCCACCTGGAT
>CADDZP010000495.1 GCA_902812475.1 Actinomycetota bacterium
ACGCCGGCCCCGGCCGAGGAGGTAAGCGCTCGGCCCGGGTGTGGCGAGCTCTGCCAGACCGCCGGGCCGCCCTCGGGCACCGACGCGCCCGGTTGTCCCGACAACGACTCGCGCAAGTGCCTGCCGTGCCCTGGCGAAGGCTGCGCCGAGGTGCTCTCGGACAGCGCGGACGTGCACGACGGGTTGATCGACGTCGAGCTGCGCTGCCTCATCGACCAGCCGTGCTCGGGGGCCCTTCAGCTGTACCTGCCGAACACCGTCTCCGATCCCCTGGCCGCGTCGGACATCGAGGTCCCGCCCAACCGATCGGCCACCGTGGCGGTCGCGCTGACCCCGTTCGGGCGCCACGTGGCGGCCTACGAAGGGTCGGTGTCCGGCTACGTGTCGGTCTTCCTCGAGGGCACGGGGCCCGACAAGCTGCAGCGCGGGCTCGACGACCTGCCGACCATCGGCGTGCAGGCGCCGGTCGACCATCCGGTCGACTGCGGCGAGAGCATCGTGGTCTCGGAGAACACGAGCTGCCCGTTCGCGAAGAACGTGATCGCCGCGTACGCCGCCAACACGAGCGGTCCCGACGGGGCCGCCTTTGACGTCGACAGCCCCACGACTGGGCAGTCCTACCACATGTCCTGTGACCCCAATGCGGACACGGCGAACGTGTATTGCGGCGGCGGCAACGACGCCTTCGTCGCGTTCCCTCAGCAGTCGGCGGACGCGTACAGGTAGACCGGGCTCAGTCCGGGTACTCGTCCTTGCGCCAGGCTCGGGGCTCCGGGGGCTGCGGCTTCGGCGTGCGCTCCAGCAGGAAGCTGAAGTAGGGAGCCACGAACGGGTCGGGCGCCATCACGGTGTAGGTGTGGTACACGGTCCCGTTCTCGCGCGCGAACGCGATCCAGCCCGGGCCCTCGCGCAGTCCGTCCTTCAGGTCGGCCCCCACCTGCTCCGACCACTCCCGCAGGAACTCGGGCGGGTCGTCGATCATCTCCTTCACCTGGGGGACCTCCTGCGCCTGCTCCTCGGTCATCGCGAGCCCGAAGTCGAAGGGGAAGTCCGTGTTGTAGGTGGAGACGTACGGGAACTGCCAGCCCATCCGCTCCTTGTAGGCGGTCAGGCGGTCGATCGGCGCCCGCGAGAAGCAGATCAGCGTCACGTCGCGGTGGTTCAGATGGACGACGGACCCATCCAGTCCGTCCCCCAGGTTCGTGCAGCCGGGGCACGCGCCGACGCTGTAATCGGGCCCGAACATGATGTTGTAGGCCAGGAGCTGCGAGCGGCCGTCGAAGAGCTCGGCGAGGGTCTTCTTGCCGTCCTCGGTGTCGAACTCGTACTCCTTCTCCACCGGCACCCAGGGGAGCTCACGCCGCTTCTTCCTGATCTCCTCGCCTCGCTCCGCCTGCTCGGCCTCGAGCTTGGCCAGCTCGTCGCGGGCCGCTTGCCATTCCTCGCGGGTTCCTGTCGTGTGCTCCGGCATCTCATCGCCTCTCTCTCGAGCTGTGCGGTTCTTGGCGCGACGCTACCGCGCACCACATGAGACCGTCCGCGACAGTGAAACTCATCGCAGGATTGCCCCCGCGGTTCCACGAGGAGGAAAGGGATGACCGAGCACAGGATCGGCACACAGGAGGAGTTCGACGCCGCCCGGGCGGAGCTCCTGGCGGAGGAGAAGGCGCTCACCCGCCGCAACGACGAGCTGGCCCGCAAGCGGCGTGAGCTCCCCTGGGTGGCAGTCGAGAAGGAGTACAGCTTCGAGACCGAGGACGGGACCAGGTCGCTGGCCGACCTCTTCGACGGCCGCTCTCAGCTCCTCGTCTACCACTTCATGTTCGGCCCGGGGTACGAGGCCGGGTGCACCGTCTGCTCGTCGATCGCGGACACGATCGCTCCGAACGCCGTGCACCTGGCGGCGCGGGATGTGACCATGCTGCTCGTCTCGAGGGCCCCGCTCGAGAAGCTCCGGGCCTACAAGGAGCGGATGGGCTGGGACATCGACTGGGTCTCCGCCGGCGGCACCGACTTCAATCGCGACCTCGGGTTCACCCACACCGAGGAGGAGCTGCGGCCGTTCCTCGAAGGCGAGATTCCCCCCACAGTGAAGGAGATGGCGGAGCGTTCCGGGACCGACGTCGCCGGCTACGTGACCGAGGGCCCCGGGCTGAGCGCCTACGCCCTCTCGGACGGGACCGTGTACCGAACCTACGTGACCACCGCCCGGGGACTCGAGCCGGCGATGGGCTTCTACGGGCTGCTCGACCGCGCGCCGAGGGGCCGCAACGAAGAGGGCGACATGCAGTTCTGGCTCCGGCGCCACGACGAGTACGGGACGAGCTAGGAGACCTGCTCGGGCGGCGCGCTGCGAGGCGTAAGATCGGTGTCAGAGAAGAATGGTCGCTGTCGGCGTCGTGCTGGTGCTCCTCGGAGCCGCCCTGCTGGTGGCGGAAGCCCACCTACCCGGTGGCATTCTCGGGGTGACTGGCGGTGTCGCGCTCGCCGGCGGCGCGGCCCTTGCGATCGCCGGCGCCGGCGGCGGGCTCGCGATCGTGCTGCCGGTGATGATCGCGACCGCCGCAGTCGCCGGCCTGTGGGTGGC